>JAKSDN010000850.1 GCA_022360075.1 Kiloniellales bacterium
GGCGATCAGCATGCCCTCCAGGAACTGGTGTGGCTTGCGCTCCAGGTAGTAACGGTCCTTGAAGGTGCCGGGCTCGCCCTCGTCGGCGTTGACGGCCATCAGGCGCGGTCCCGGCTCCTGGCGCACGAGGCTCCACTTGCGCCCGGTCGGAAAGCCGGCGCCGCCGAGGCCGCGCAGCCCGGCATCGCTCAGGCTCTCGATCACCGCCTCACGCGTGCGCTCGCCGGCCAGGCAAGCGCGCAGCAGTCTGTAGCCCTTCTCGGCTTCGTAGGCGGCGAGGTCCTGATAGGAAGGGATCTCGGGCTTCAGGTCGCCGGCTTCGATCACGGCGGCGATGCGCTCTGCGCTCGCCCCGTCGATGTGGCGATGGCCGATCTCGACGGCCGGCGCGCCGTCGCAGCGCCCCATGCAAGGCGCGCGCACGACCCGTACGTCTGCGCCAAGGCTTGCCGGAAGCTCGGCCAGCAGGGCCTCGGCGCCGCCGAGGGCGCAGCTCAGGCTGTCGCAGACCCGCACCGTGACGGCCGGCGGCGCGGTCTCGCCGTCGAGCACGATGTCGAAATGGGCGTAGAACGAGGCGACCTCGTAAACCTCGGCCATCGGCAGGCGCATGAGGTCGGCCAGGGCCTGTAGGTGGGCGGCGGAGAGATGGCCGTAGCGGTCCTGGATCAGATGCAGGTACTCGATCAGCAAATCGCGCTGCGGCGCAGCATCGCCCAGAAGCGCGCGAAGCTCATCGGCCGCCTCGGGCTCGAGCTGCCGGCCCTTGGGGAACAGCGGCGCCCGCCGCCGCCCCGAGCCTGGGTGAATCTGGGCCTTCCCCGACCCTTTGGCGGGGGTCTGGCCGCCGTTCCGTAGACTGGTCATGCAATGGTTCCCGATCGGTCCGCCCGCCCATTCTCCGCGCCACCGTGGCGAGCGCAAATCGCTATTCCGGATCGGCCGATAGGCAGGATCAATGATGGCGCGGGGCGGCCGTGGCGCAGCGAGAGGATCGGCCGGTGGGTCTCGGAGCCTGACCCAAAATGATCCATTCTAGAACAAGAGCTTGGAGAGAAATCCCTCCTTACTTGTCATTGCCGGACTTGATCCGGCAATCCAGGAATCGCTTGATCAATGCGTCACTCTGGATCACCGGGTCAAGCCCGGTGATGACAAGTAAACTATAGCAAATCATTGAATTCACAGGGCTCTTTTCAAGTCAGGCTCTCAGGCCCTGGCCGTGCCGTTGCCCTGATTCAGGGCGCCGGCGATGTCGAGTTCGCCGCAGACCTTGAAGATCGCCCGCGCCAAGGGCGAGGGTGGGTCGCGGTCGGACGTGACCAGGCCCATCAGGTGGCTCACTTTCGGCTCGACCAGCGGCACGGCGGCCAGGCCTTCGGGCAGGCCGAAGACCTCGACCAGGGCCTCCGGCATCACGCTCGACCAGCGCCCGGAGCGCACGTGGGCATAGAGTGTGATCATGGAGTTGGTCTCGATCTCCGGCGTCGGCTCGCAGTTCACCGACTGGAAGATCTCGTCGACGATCCGCCGGTTCTGCATGTCCGGCGTGAGCAGGCAGAGCGGCATGTCCGCGGCTTCGGCCCAAGTGACCGAGTCACGATTGCCGAGCGCGCCTTCGCGCGGCGTGAAGAGCACGTAGCGCTCCTGGAACAGCGGCAAGCGGCGCACGTTCTTCAGCGGGTCGTTGTCGAGATAGGTGATCCCGGCCTCAATGCTGTAGTCGTCGAGGCGGCGCTGGATCTCGATCGAGCTGAGCGAGAGGGCGTTGATGAAGGCGGCCGGGTGGCGCTTGACGAAAGCGTTCGTGATCAAGGGAATGACGGGGAGTGCCGAAGGCACCACGCCGACCGACAGCATGCCGGACAGCTCGGCGGCATGGGCGCTCACCTCCTGGAACAGGGAATCGCAATCCGCGATGATGCGCCGCGCCCAGGCCAGGACGCGCTCGCCTTCCGAGGTCAGGCCCTGGTAGCGCTGGCCGCGCTTGACGATGGCCACGCCGAGCTCGTCCTCGAGCTGGCGGATCCGGGCAGAGAGGGTGGGCTGGGAGACGTGGCAGCTTTCCGCGGCGCGCGCGAAATGCTCTTCGCGGGCCAGGGCGGATAGGTAGCGAAGCTGCCGGATATCCATGGTCAGGTCTGGGCGGGCCGGGCCTGCTTCAGGCGCCCAGCTCCGCCTCCGTCGAAGGCCAAGGGGCTTGCCCCGCCCGGGCGGCTGCGTTAATCGCTCACCACGTCGAGCGTGATTCGTTGAGCATTGATAAGGACTTTTCCTGCATGCTCAAAGTTAACGGTGACCCTTTCGCCGATCACCGACTGCACCTGACCCATGCCCCAATCCGGCTGGGTCGGGTGTTGGACCAGCGTCCCGGGTACCAGATCCTCTGTCATCGAAAGCTCTCCGGCGGTGCGCCCCAGACCCCCACAAGTCCCTGATTGTAAAGGGACGGATGACCAGGGAAAAGCTCTGACCTCACACAGGCGATGAATTCGCGCCAATGGCGCCGGAACAGTCTGAACAACTGGACCGAAGCCCAGGGTCCGCGGGAAACGACTATGAATGCCAACATCGATCTCTGGATAGCCGAACTGCTGACTTCGCGGCTCTGCCACGACATCGTGGGGCCGATCGGCGCGGTCAATAACGGCCTCGAGCTGATGGCCGACGACGAGCTGGGCATGGCGGACGACGCCCTGCAGCTCGCGACCCGCTCGTCCGCCCAAGCGACGCTGCTGCTGCAGTTCTTTCGCCTGGCCTACGGCTCTGCCGGCCATCACGAGTCCGGCGACCTCGCGGCGCTGCGCGAATTGGCCGCCGATTTTCTCTCCCACCACAAGGCAAGTCTCGAGTGGCTGCCGGATCCGGCGCTGGTCAGCCTGCCGGGCGGCACCGGCAAGCTGCTGCTCAACCTTGTCGCCCTGGCCGCGGAGGCCCTGCCGCGCGGCGGCAGCGTCACCCTGGTGTTGCGGCCGGAAGGCAACGACGTTCTCGTCGAGGCGACCCTGCAGGGCGTCGACGCCGGCTTTCGTCCGGAGGTCGAGGAGGGCTTGGCAGAGGGCATCTCGCCCGATGAGCTGACGCCGCGCAACATCCATGGCTACTTCACCCGCCTCGTGGCCCGGCGCCTGGGCGGCGACTTGGCGATCGAGCCGCTCTCCCCGAGCAGCCTGCGTTTCTGCGTCATCCTGCCGGCCTGACTTTCAGTCCGCGTCGCGCGAAGAATGCCGCCTCGACTTGGCCTTGACGCCAAGAATGAGTTGCATTAACAACGCGAATGAGAACTGTTCTCAATCGAATTGCCAGTCCATGAGCTAGGGTCACAAGGGGACCGAGGAATGAAACACAGCAAAAACCGTTTGGCCGGACTCATTGCCGGATCGCTCGCGCTGACCGCGACCGGTGCGCTCGCGGCCGATGAGTTGAATCTTTACACCTCGCGCCACTATCAGACCGACGAGGCGCTCTACGAGAACTTCACCAAAGAGACCGGGATCAAGGTCAACCGGATCGAAGGCAAGGGCAACGCGCTGCTCCAGAGGCTCGAGAGCGAAGGTGCGAACAGCCCCGCCGACGTCTTCCTGACCGTCGACGCCGGCATGCTCTGGCGGGCCGATCAGGCGGGCCTGTTCCAGCCCGTGAAGTCAGGGGTCCTGGAGGAGAAGATCCCGGCCAACCTGCGTCATCCGGACGGCCATTGGTTCGGCTTTTCGACCCGCGCCCGCGTGATCTACTACAACAAGTCCAAGGTCGGTGCCGGCGAGATCAGCAACTACGAGGACCTGGCCGACGAGAAATGGCGCGACCGGGTTTGCATTCGCTCGAGCTCCAACATCTACAACCAGTCGCTGATGAGCTCGATCATCGCCGCGCACGGCGCCGAGGCCGCCGAGGGTTGGGCCAAGGGCGTGGTTTCGAATTTCGCCCGCGATCCGCAGGGCGGCGACACCGATCAGATTCGGGCGGTGGCTGCCGGCGAGTGCGACGTGGGCGTGGGCAACCACTACTACTATGCGCGGCTGATGACCAATCCGAAGGAGAAGGACAAGGGCGTCGCCGACAAGGTCGGTGTGGTCTTTCCCAACCAGGGCGACCGCGGCACGCACGTCAACGTCTCCGGCGGCGGCGTTCTGAAGAACGCGCCTAACAAGGAAGCGGCGGTCAAGTTCCTCGAGTACCTGGTGAGCGATGGCGCCCAGCGCTATTTCGCCGACGGCAACAACGAGTACCCGGCCGTCAATGGCGTGCCGCCGAACAGCCCCTTGGCTTCCTTGGGCGAGTTCAAGGTCGATCCGATCAACGTCGCCGTCTACGGCGACAACCAGCCCGATGCGCAGAAGGCTATGGA
>JAKSDN010001228.1 GCA_022360075.1 Kiloniellales bacterium
GCCTCACCACCGAAACAGACCTCACGACCAACCTGCGATACGGCACAATCAAAATCAAACACGGCGGACCTCCTCCGGCTACGCAGTCATCGGGGCCCACACACGGTGGCGCTTTAGCGATTTGGTGACCCGGAGCAAGCTGCCCCATCAAATCCCGGGAGTCCGTCAGGTGGACCAGTCCCCAAACGACAAAGACCGCCGCGGCTTCACCGGGCGGTCTGACCGCTCGCTTTAGCCGCATTTCTAGAGCGCCCGCAAGCTAAGCTTCAAATCGGCGCTGAGAGGAACGAAAGCCGATCTCGATTCAGATGTCAAGCGCGAGCGGCTCGCCGACCTCGCCCGGCGCCCCACTCTTGCCGTCCACCCGCGATTTCCCTAGACCCTAGCGGCGACGAATAGGATCAACGGCCCTCACATGGACTTCACGCTCTCCGAAGAGCAACGCGCGTTTCAGGACATGGCGCGGGACTTCGCGGCCCGGGAGATGGCGCCGCATGCCGCCAAGTGGGACGAGGACTGCATCTTTCCGGAAGAGGCGCTGCGCCAAGCGGCGGCGCTCGGCTTTGCCGGGATCTACTGCGGTGAGGACGTCGGCGGCTCGGCGCTCTCGCGGCTCGATGCGGCGATCGTGTTCGAGGAGCTGGCGGCGGCCTGCCCCTCGACCGCGGCCTACATCTCGATCCACAACATGGCCTGCTGGATGATCGACCACTTCGGCAGCGATGCCCAGCGCCAGGCCTTCCTGCCGCCGCTCATGACCATGGCGCACTTCGCCAGCTACTGCCTGACCGAGCCCGGGGCCGGCTCGGATGCCGCCAACCTCAAGACCCGGGCCGCGCGCGACGGTGACGACTACGTCCTCAACGGCACGAAGGCCTTCATCTCCGGCGGCGGCAGCAGCGACATCTATGTGGTCATGTGCCGCACCGGCGGCGAGGGGCCGCAGGGCATCTCGACCCTGGTCGTGTCCAAGGACACGCCGGGGCTCAGCTTCGGCAAGCAGGAGAAGAAGCTCGGCTGGCACAGCCAGCCCACTGCCATGGTGATCTTCGAGGACGCGAAGGTGCCGGCCGCCAACCGCCTGGGCGAAGAGGGTGACGGCTTCAAGATCGCCATGGCCGGGCTCGACGGCGGCCGGCTCAACATCGGCGCCTGCTCGCTGGGCGCGGGGCGGGCCTCGCTCGAGGCGGCGCGCGAGCACATGCAGGTGCGCCGGCAGTTCGGCCGGCCGCTCGCCGAGTTCCAGGCCCTGCAGTTCCGCTACGCCGACATGGCGACCGAGCTGGAGGCCGCCCGTCTGATGCTCTGGCGCGCGGCCCAGATGGTCGAAGACGACGACCCGGACAAGACCCTGGCCTGCGCCATGGCCAAGCGCTTGGCCACCGACGCGGGCTTTTCCGTCTGCAACGAGGCCCTGCAAATGCACGGCGGCTACGGCTATCTCCGTGACTATCCGATCGAGCGCTATCTGCGCGACCTGCGGGTCCATCAGATCCTCGAGGGCACGAACGAGATCATGCGGGTGATCATCGCCCGGCGCCTGCTGGCGCCGGAGCGCAATGCCTGATAAACCGCCCTCTCCCCAGGATCGGACCTGAACCGGGAGCGCGATGAGCGAGCAGGACGACATTCTCTACGAACGGCAGGGCGCCGTAGCCTTCGTGACCCTGAACCGGCCGAAGGCGCTCAATGCCCTGACCATGGCGATGTGCCAGGACCTCGACGCCCGCCTGGCCGCGTGGGAGGCCGATCCCGAGGTCCGGGCGGTGGTGGTCAAGGGCGCCGGCGATCGGGCCTTCTGCGCTGGCGGCGACGTACGGGCGATCTGGCAGTCGGCGCGCGACGGCACCAGCCACCGGGCCGAGTTCTTCGCCGCCGAGTACCGGCTGAACCGGCGGATCTACCACTTCCCGAAGCCCTACATCGCGCTGCTGGACGGCATCACCATGGGCGGCGGGGTCGGTGTTTCGGTGCATGGCAGCCATCGCGTGGTGACCGAGAACACGCTCTTCGCCATGCCTGAGACCGGCATCGGCCTGTTTCCCGACGTGGGCGCCTCGCACGTGCTGCCGCGCCTGCCGGGGGCGCTCGGCATGTACCTCGGACTCACCGGCGCGCGCCTGAAGGCGGCCGACTGCCTTTACACGGGCCTCGCGACGCATTACCTGGAGCGCGAGGCTTTGGACGACTTGCAACGTGCGCTGGTGTCCCTGGAGTGGTCGGAGATCGGCGAGGCCGTGGCCGAGCGCGTGCTCGGCCTGTTTCGGTCGAACGCCGGCTTGGCGCCTTTGATCGAGCATCGCGAGACGATCGATCGGGTCTTCTCCGCCGATTCCGTGGAGGCGATCCTGGCGGCGCTGCGGCGCGAGCCCGGCGACTGGGCCCGCGAGACCCTCACAGGGCTCGAGTCGCGCTCGCCGACGAGCCTCAAGGTCACCTACCGGGCGATCCGGGAGGGGGCCAAGCTTGAGTTCGACGAGGTCATGACCATGGAGTACCGCCTGAGCCAAGCCTGCACGGCGGCGCACGATTTCTCCGAAGGGATTCGGGCGGTCATCATCGAAAAAGACAATAAGCCGGCCTGGGAGCCGGCCTCGCTGGCAGCCGTCAGCGACGATGCGGTGGCGGCCTGCTTCGCCCCGCTCGGTAAGCGCGATCTGGCCTTCTCTTAGGAGCGATCCCGGTCATTTGATGAGTTAAGGCAGATCCCGCATGTGTGTTGTCAGACGCCTCGGCGTCAAAGAAAAGGTCGAGCTCCGTTCGCCGATCAACCAGCAGAGCTTCGCCTATTGGCAGAGCAAGCGTATGGGGCGCGCGATGCCCTGTCGCAACGACTTCGATCCGTCCGAGATGGTCGGGTTCCTGCCCTATGTCTTCCTGCTCGACGTCCGCCACGACCCGATCGACTTCCGCTATCGCCTGATCGGCACGCTGATGGACGAGCATATGAGGGCCCGCTACACCGGCCTGTGGATGTCGCAGATCCCGCACCAGCGCCCGCCCAGCATCATCTTTTCCTCCTGCGAGCAGGTGGTGAAGATGAAGCAGCCCTACTCGAGCGAGACGCCCTACGTCGGCAAGCACAAGGAATTCAAGAGCACCGAAGACATCATCATGCCGCTCTCCGACGACAACAATCGGGTCGACCGGCTGTTCGTGACGGCGGCCTTTATTTGATTCCCGGGCTCGGTTCTCATCCCGGTGTCCCGTGCAAAGGCCATAGCAACCTCCTAAAGTGTCATCCTCGGGCTTGACCCGAGGATCCATCGAAGTCCGAGACACCGACCTCGGAAGTCCCGGTCTCGGACCTCAATGGATTGCCGGGTCAAGCCCGGCAATGACATAAGGAAGGGAGCGGACGCGACCGTGGGGGGAGGCGACATGACGGCGATCGGTTTCATCGGGCTGGGCAACATGGGCGGTCCGATGGCGAGCAATCTCGTGAAGGCCGGGCACCAGCTCAAGGGCTTCGACGTCGCGCAGGCCTCCCTCGATGCGGCGGTGCGCGAGGGCATCGAGGCGGTCGGCAGCGCCGCCGAGGCGGCCGAGGGCGTCGAGGTGGTCATCACCATGCTGCCGGCCGGCAGCCACGTGCGCGAGGTCTATGCGGGCAGCGGGCAGGTGATCCGCGCCGCCGAGCCCGGCACCCTGATGATCGACAGCTCGACCATCGACGTCGGCTCGGCCCGTGCGGTGCATGAGGCGGCGGCCGCCGGCGGCCACCTGATGCTCGACGCGCCGGTCTCCGGAGGGGTCGCCGGGGCGGCAGCCGGCACGCTGACCTTCATGGTCGGCGGCTCGGAAGAGGCCTTCGCCAGGGGCAAGCCGCTCTTCGAGATCATGGGCCGCAACGTCGTCCACGCCGGCGGGCCCGGCAACGGCCAGGTCGCCAAGGTCTGCAACAACATGATCCTCGGCATCTCGATGATCGC
>JAKSDN010000491.1 GCA_022360075.1 Kiloniellales bacterium
GGCGAGGTCGCGGTAGATCTCGCTAGCCTCCCGCGCGGCCGTCAGGGCCTCCTCGCGCCGGCCCAGGCGGCTCAGCATGTTTCCCAGGTTGTTGAGTGAGGTCGCAAGATC
Source organism: Kiloniellales bacterium (assembly GCA_022360075.1). The sequence continues at coordinate 112 of JAKSDN010000491.1, forward strand.
AGGCTTGAAGGCGTCGGGTCGTGCCTGGGCGAGGTCGCGGTAGATCTCGCTGGCCTCCCGCGCGGCCGTCAGGGCCTCCTCGCGCCGGCCCAGTGCGCTCAGCATGTTGCCCAGGTTGTTGAGTGAGGCCGCAAGATCAGGCTTGAAGGCGTCTGGTCGTGCCTGGGCGAGGTCGCGTCGGATGTCTACGGCCTCCTGCGCGGCCGTCAGGGCCTCCTCGCGCCGGCCGAGGTCTCTCAGCCTGGTGCCCAGGTTGTTGAGTGACATGGCGAGATCAGGCTTGAAGGCGTCGGGTCGTACCTGGGCGAGGTCGCGTCGGATGTTTACGGCCTCCTGCGCGGCCGTCAGGGCCTCCTCGCGCCGGCCCAGGTGGCTCAGCATGGTGCCCAGGTTGTTGAGTGAGGTCGCAAGATAAGGCTTGAAGGCGTCGGGTTGTGCCTGGGCGAGGTCGCGTCGGATGTCTACGGCCTCCTGCGCGGCCGTCAGGGCCTCCTCGCGCCGGCCCAGGTCGCTCAACCTGTTAGCCAGGTGCGTAGCGATCCGCGCAAGCTCTTGGGTGACGTCGTCAGGTTTGGGTTCAGCCACAGCCACAGCCACAGCTTTGAGGCCGTGGTAGTAGATCGACGTCGCAGCGGCAGCAGCTTCTCGAAGCGCGACGGTTTGGTGTGGCATCTGCGCTTCAAGGGTTGCCGCGAGTTGGGCGTTCGGCTGATCCACGAGTGCTTTCGCCAGCACCTGTCCAATCGGGTCGCCGGTCTCGATCGCCACCGCCATCGCCGGCTCGGCGAGCCTTTCGAGGTCGTAATGCAAGGCGCGCTCCAGCCACGCCCGTGCGTTGGGCTCGCGGGGCGCCATGCGCGTCAGGACCGTGAGGGCGTGCCGAATTTGATCTGCCTTTGCGTCGGCGGCGACAGCAGCGCCGATGACGGTGTCGTCGCCTTTCAAGACTCGAGCAACGTGGCGTTCGCCCAGAAGGTCAGGCGTAACGCTTTCCAGCCAGCGCGATGGGGGTGAGCTGCCATGCAGAACTTGGCAGGTTTTCGCCAACTCAGTTTTCTTCTGGTCTGTCAGGAGTGGTGCTCGGCTTATGAGCGTCCGGGCTTCCAAAGCGTCGGCTGCGCCGCCGGCCAGGGTGACCAGTGCCATGGCCTGTCGAACAGGCTCTCCTGTCAGGCCTTCGAGGCCGGCGGCGGTTAGGCCCTTGTCCCAGAATACTTGCTCGCGGCCGAGCACGTAGTCGAGAAGAGCTTGAGCGTCTTCGATCTGCTTGCCATCCGTTGCGGCCAGCGCAGCCATGTGAATGAACAAGGCATTCGTGAAGGCTTCGCTCGAATGGTCGTATGCAGGCACATCGCTGAGTCCAATGGTCTGGGCTTCGGCAAAGCGCGAAACGGCCCGCGCCAGCATACCGCCGCGCTCCGAGGCCTTGGCGCCCAGAGGCTCGACCGGTTTGTGCCAGGTCGCGGGGCCCGCGAGCAGCTCCGCGATGCCGCCGGTCTCCAGGCAAAGCTGGTGCCACCACTCGCCGGAAGATCGGGAAACGAGCGCGAAACGTCGGTTACGCGCACTACCGCTCGCCATGGCACGGCGCAGCAGTATCGCGACCTCAACGCGTCGGGCTTCCGCGTAGTCGATGACGACGAACAGGTCGCGCGAGTCGGCCAGCAAAGTGTCGATAGCGCCGGCGTGCCGCTCGGCGTCGGGATCGTAGAACCCGGCGTGCCAGCCCGCGACGCGCAGGCGTGTGCACATCTCCATGAACAGCCGCGTCTTGCCGGTGCCGCCCGGCCCGGTGAAGAGGCCGACGGCGATCGGGACGTCTCGATTGCACCAATCCACGATTTCCTGGCAGAGCGGCTCGCGCGCCGCCTCGAAGGGCACGATCCGGAACTGGGCGCGGAGCAGGGCCATCGGGCCGTATTGGTTCGGTGCCCAGACCTGTGCCGGGTCGACCAGAATGCTCGCGCCGGCCCCCGCACGGATTGCGCTCGCCACTTGGTCGGGCAAGCTGGAAAGCTGTCCGAGGCACGAAAGAACCGTCTGTCGGTAAGCCGCGGTCAGGCCTGGTAGGCGTTCCGGCACCTTCAACAGCGAGGCATAGACGGCAGCGATGATCTGCGTGCAGCGCGCCTTCAGTGCCGGGTCGAGTTCGACGTTGGCCTTGGCGATGGTTCGTTTCGCCGCTTCATTTGCATCGAGTTCGAGCCCGACGAGATCTAGAGCGCTGAGGCAGTGCACCTCGAGAATGCTCCGGCTGCTGTCAATTGCCGCTTGGCCAGCACTCCCCTCGATACCCTCACTGAGCGCAAAGGCCTGAAAGTCGGCCGCGACCCGGTCGATTGCGCCTGCCAAGGGGCTGGATGAACCAGCACCCGCATCCCCGATTGTATGGTCGATGACCTCGTTGGCCGCGGCGGCAAGAATCCCCGTCCAGCCGCCGAGTGCCCCGACCGCTGTCTTCGCGAATGACTTGCCTATCGCTCTGTCCATAACCTTCGTCCCGCCACCCAAGGTAAGGGGCTGGCGAAAGGCGTACAACCGGGCAAGGCTGGCGCTGCGCTATGATGCAGACCAAGGTCCTTGCCCCACATCGCTAGATTGCTTCGCTCCCCTCGCAATGACGACCTTCAGTCACTCGGAGCGGATACACCCCATCCCATCCATAACCCCTTGGCCGCATGGGGGTCTTGAAAGCGCGGGTCGTTTCACCTAAATCGGCGGACAAGCCGGAGGGGCGTTCGGTGCCTTCGGCCTCTCACAGGGTCTTTTGTCTGGCGCAGCATTGCCGTTGATGGCTGTCTGATCGCGTTCCCGAACTGCTGAAGCCGAGAGAAGGCGGGACATGGACAGGCTGCTCGAGATCGAGGAACTGACGAAGCGCTTCGGGCCGATCACCGCGGTCGAGGGCGTGAGCTTCTCGGTCGCGCGTGGCGAGGTGTTGGGCTTTCTCGGGCCGAACGGCGCCGGCAAGACCACAACCATGCGCATGGTGACCGGCTACCTGCCGCCGAGCAGCGGCACGGCGCGGGTCTGCGGCTTCGACGTCGGGCGCCAGCCGATCGAGGTCAAGCGGCGCATCGGCTATCTGCCCGAGGGCGCGCCGGCCTACGGCGACATGACGCCGCTCGGGCTGCTCGGCTTCGTCGCCGATCTGCGCGACCTCAAGGGCGCGGGGCGTAAAGAGCGGATCGATGCGGCGGTCGAGCGCCTGGCGCTCGGCTCGGTGTTGCATCGGCCGATCGAGACCCTGTCCAAGGGCTTCAAGCGCCGGGTCGGCCTCGCCCAGGCGATCCTCGCCGATCCCGAGGTGCTGATCCTCGACGAGCCGACCGACGGCCTCGACCCCAACCAGAAGCACGAGGTGCGCCAGCTCCTGACCGAGATGGCCGGCGACAAGGCGATCGTGATCTCGACCCACATCCTGGAGGAGGTCGAGGCGATCTGCTCGCGCGCGATCATCGTCGCGGCGGGGCGCATCGTGGCCGACGCGACGCCCGAGGCGCTGCTGGCCCGCGCACCGGACCACCGGGCCGTGGGCCTGCGCCTCGCCGCCGATCACGCGGCTGGCGCGCGCGCGGCGCTCGACGCGCTGCCGGCGGTCGCACGGGTCGAGACGCTGGCGGCCAGCAACGGCGCCGCGGCGCTGCGCGCCTATCCGGCAGACGGGCAGGAGATCCTCGGCCCGGTGCAGCAGGCGATCGCGGCGGCCGGCATCGCCCTCGACGAGATCTACGTGGAGCGCGGGCGCCTCGACGAGGTCTTCCGCGCTTTGACGCAGCGGTAGGGGGGCTTCGGCAATGGTGGCATCTGAAGTGACTGATTTTGCAGAAGCGCCAATCGTGGATCTCTTTTCTTTTGTCCGCTCCGCGGACGCCCCCCACCCTAGCCCTCCCCCTCAAGGGGGGAGGGAAGTGTTTGGCCGAGCCATCGCTGCATCTCCCTCCCCCTTGAGGGGGGAGGGTCGGGGTGGGGGTGACGACGCCGTTAGGCGTCGCCCACCCGTGAAGATTACAAGTAGAAGGCGCTAGGAGCCCGCGATGCGCAACACCACGATCATCGCGCGGCGCGAGCTTGCGGCCTATTTCGCCTCGCCGCTCGCCTATCTCTTCATCATGGTGTTTCTCGCGCTGAGCGGCGGCTTCACCTTCTACTTCGGCGGCTTCCTGGAGCGCGGTCAGGCAGATCTCTCCTCCTTCTTCCAGTTCCACCCCTGGCTCTATCTGTTCTTGATCCCGGCGATCGGCATGCGGCTGTGGGCCGAGGAGCGCAAGTCGGGCTCGATCGAGTTCCTCATGACCCTGCCAGTCTCGGCCGGCGAGGCTGTGGTCGGCAAGTTCCTGGCCGCCTGGATCTTCGCCGGCATCGCCCTGCTCCTGACCTTTCCGGTCTGGATCACGGTCAACGTGCTGGGCGCGCCCGACAACGGCGTGATCCTGGCGACCTAC
>JAKSDN010000859.1 GCA_022360075.1 Kiloniellales bacterium
AAGGAGCTCGTGGCGCGCTGCCTGCACCAGTTCAGCCGGCGCAGCAAGGGTCAGTTCGTCGCCATCAACTGCGCCGCGCTGCCGGAGACGCTGCTGCAGAGCGAGTTCTTCGGCTACGCGGCCGGCGCCTTCACCGGCGCGGCCAAGCGGCGCATCGGCAAGTTCGAGTATGCGGACGGCGGCACGATCTTCCTGGACGAGATCGAGGGTATGCCGCTGCATCTTCAGGCAGAGCTGCTGCGCGTTTTGCAGAACCGCGCGATCGTCCGGCTCGGCGAGAACGATGAGATCCCGATCAACATCCGCGTCGTCTCGGCGGCCAAGGCGAACCTCTCCCAGGCCGTCGAGGAGGGCAAGTTCCGCGCGGATCTCTATTACCGGCTGAACGTGCTCTCGATGTCGATACCGCCTTTGCGCGAGCGGCTCGAGGACATTCCGCTCCTGTTCCAGCACTTCGTCCATCAGGCCTTGGGCGATGCCGAGGAGGCGCCGGCACTCACGCCCCTTTTGCTCGAGACGCTGCTGACCCACGGTTGGCCCGGCAACGTCCGCGAGCTGCAGGCGGCGGCGACCCGGCACGCTCTCGGCTTTCCCAACGTGGTCGATCCCGACGAGCAGGCCGACGGCGAGGTCGCCGCGGGCGGGACGCTCGACGAGATCGTGGCCCGCCTGGAGCGGCACGTCATTCGCTCGGCGCTCGCGACGGCCGACGGCAACGTCGATCAGGCTTCGAAGCTGATCGGCGTGCCGAAGCGCACGCTCTATCACAAGATCAAGACTCTCGGGATCGCGAAGCCGTAAGGCTCTCGCCGGATTCATCTCAAGGAGGATGTCATGACCAGGTCCGAGCCGACGGGAGGCACCGCGGATCAGGCCGCCATGGTGGCCAAGTGGGCGAGCCTGGCCGAGCGCAGCCAGCGCGCGGTGCAGTCCTTTGCCGAGCGCCAAGCCGAGCAGGGGGGCTTCTCGCTCGTGGACTCGCAGAGCATCAGCCGCGCTTTCCTCGAGTTGATGACCAAGATGGCGAGCGATCCGGCCAAGCTGGTCGAGGCGCAGATGCGGCTGTGGCAGGACAGCATGGCGCTGTGGCAGGCCATGGGACGGCGCATGATGGGCCAGGAAGCCCTGCCGGTCGCCGAGCCGGAGAAGGGCGACCGCCGCTTCAAGGATCAGGCCTGGAGCGAGGAGTTGGCCTTCGACTACATCAAGCAGTCCTATCTGCTCACCTCGCGCTGGATGCAGGCCACGGTGAGCGATGTGCAAGGCCTGGATCCCAAGGACAAGGAGAAGGTCGACTTCTATACGCGCCAGTTCCTCAGCGCCATGTCGCCGAGCAACTTCGCCATGACCAATCCTGCGGTCCTGAAGAAGGCCACGGAGAGCGGCGGCGAGAACCTGCTGAACGGCCTGGAGAACCTGCTGGAGGATCTCGAGCGGGGGCAGGGCCGGCTGAAGATCTCCATGACCGACGAGGCGGCCTTCGAGGTCGGCAAGAACGTGGCGGTCAGCCCCGGCAAGGTCGTCTTTCAGAACGACCTCATGCAGCTTATCCAGTACGAGCCTTCGAGCGAGAAGGTGCACAAGCGCCCGATGCTCTTCGTGCCGCCCTGGATCAACAAGTTCTACGTCATGGACCTGCAGCCGAAGAACAGCCTGATCAAATGGACGGTCGATCAGGGCCACACGCTGTTCGTCATCTCCTGGGTCAATCCGCGCGAAGAGCTGGCGCACAAGGACTTCGAGGACTACATGCGCGAGGGCCCGCTGGCCGCGCTCGACGCGATCGAGCAGGCGACCGGCGAGCGCGAGGTCAACGTGCTCGGTTTCTGCATCGGCGGCATTCTCCTGGTGGCGACGCTCGCCTCTCTGGCGGCCAAGGGCGACAAGCGCATCAATTCGGCGCCCCTGCTCGCCACGATGGTCGACCTGCAGGACGTGGGCGAGGTCTCGGTCTTCATCGACGACGAGCAGCTCGAGTCCCTCGAGGCCCACGTCGGCAAGAAGGGTTACCTCGAAGGCCACCACATGGCCGACATGTTCAACATGATGCGCGAGAAGGACCTGATCTGGTCCTTCGTCGTGAACAACTACCTCATGGGGCGCGACCCCATGCCCTTCGACCTGCTGTACTGGAACTCGGACTCGACGCGCCTGCCGGCCACGATGCTGGTTACCTATCTGCGCAAGTTCTATCGCGAGAACGGGCTCATGAAGCCGGGCCATATCGTGCTGGACGGCGAGCCAATCGATATCGACCGGATCGAAACACCCACCTACGTGCTCTGCACCAAGGAGGACCACATAGCGCCTTGGGTCTCGAGCTATCCCACCACGCAGCGCTTCGCCGGCCCGGTGCGCTTTGTGCTCGGCGGCTCGGGCCATATCGCCGGGGTGATCAACCCGCCGGCGGCCAACAAGTACTGCTATTGGACAAGCAGCAAGTCCCCGGTTGCGCCCGCGGACTGGTTCGCTGGCGCCGAACGCCACGAGGGCTCCTGGTGGAGCGACTGGGGCAAGTGGCTCGCCCGCAAGGGCGGCCCCAAGGTAGCGGCGCGAAAGCCGGGCGAGGGCAAGCTCGCACCGATCGAGGACGCCCCGGGCTCCTTCGTCAAGGTGCGCCTGTCGGAGTAGCGCCGTCGAACCGGGCCCGTCATCGCGAGCGCAGCGAAGCGATCTAGAGGCGCGGGCCGCCGATTTGTCCCGAGTTCAGGCACGGATTCGTAGGATGGGTTAGCGAAGCGTAACCCACCGGATGCCTCCAGCCGAAGCGTTGCCAAGGGCCGACGAGGAGGGATGTCGCGCGCCTCATTCCGATCCGGCGGAATACGCTGACGCTATTCCGCCCTACGCGATACGACCCTGTTCAGAGTATTTTTGTGCAGTGCACAATTTTTCTTGAAATCCACCAAGCCATAGCTCATATTCTGATTATGCTGCAGTGCAGCAAAAAGTGACGGGGGACGCCGGAAACCTGGTGCCGCAGGGGCAGCGGTCCGGGCGTCCGAAGCCAGCCAGAGAGGAGTTTGGAGCGATGGCAAACAGCAAGCAGAACGCCGCCTTTGCGGCCCCCTACGAGGCCTTCCAGGCCGCCGGTGAGCAGGCGGTCACGGCCATGACCAAGGCATTCGCGGGCTACGACGAGTTGGTCGCGCTCGGCAAGGAGAACCTCGACGCCGCGATCCAGGTCAACACGGCGGCCGTCGCCGGCGCGCAGAAGCTCAACACGGCTTTCGCGGATTACGTCAAGGCCACGGTCGAGGCGAACATCGCCGCTGCGAAGGCCCTGACCGGCGTCAAGACGGTGCAGGAAGCCGTCGAGCTGCAGACCGGCCATGTCCGCGCGAACCTGGACAGCGCGCTCGCCAAGGGCAGCGAGCTTTCCGAGCTGGCGCTGTCGGTTGCGAACGACGTCGCCGAGCCGCTGCAGGCCCAGACCAAGGTCGCCTTCGACAAGCTGCTCAAGACCCGCGCGGCCTGAAAGGCGGCGCCCGATGCCATTGCGTTGCCCGAAGGCTCGGCCGTCATGCCGAGCCCTCGGTGCGACGCAGCAGCGCAGGCGAACGCGAACGGACCTCTCGCACGAGAGGGCAAGATGAGTGAGAAGACTTACATCTATCTGGTGCTCAGCGAGACCGGCCCGCACGGCGGGCGGATCGTCACCGCGCGGCGCGCGCCCAGGGATGCGGTTGAAACCTATGAGGCCGAGCATCCGGGCTGGTACGTGAAGAACGTTTGGTCGGTGACGCGCCGACCGGCCGCCGCCGGCACGAT
>JAKSDN010000036.1 GCA_022360075.1 Kiloniellales bacterium
CGAGCCCGACTTCGGCCGTCGAAAACCTATCGGAAGAAGATCTTCTTGCGCTCTATCTATCGAGCGCCCGTGACGAGATTCGCCAGCTTCAAGCCCTCCTGACCCAGGTCCGCGAAACGCCCGAGCGCTGGGGCGAGATCGTACTGCGCATGCGCGAGATCGTGCACGTCGTCAAGGGACAGGGCACTAGCTTCGGCTATCCCCTGATGACCCGCGTCGGCGACTCGCTGTCGCGCCTGCTCAAGGCCCTCGAAGCTCCGAACGACGATGACATCGACCTGGTCGGCACCCACATCAACACCTTCGAGGCGGTGCTGCAGAACAACATCACCGGCAGCGGCGGCGAGCTGGGCGAGACACTGGCAAGCCGCCTCGAAGCCCTGGTGGACAAGCGCGCCTAACCCGCCGCCCCGAGCCGACCCGAGAGCTTTGCACCCCTGACGCGCTGCGTTAGGCTGCCGCCAAGCGCGACGAAAGGCGCGATCGACGGCTAGGGATGCGAGGGCGCGGCGATGACCGATTCGGCGGTTCTGATCGGCGGGGAATGGCGCCCGCCCTTGGCAGGAGAGAGCCTGCCGGTCATCGATCCCAGCGACGGAACGACCTTCGGGCGCTTGGCCCGCGGCCAGGCCGAGGACATCGACGAGGCGGTCGACGCCGCCCATGCCGCGCTCGAGGGGGCCTGGGGCCGCATGACCGCGGTCGAGCGTGGCCGGCTGCTGCTGCGGCTGAGCCGGGCCGTGCTCGACGACTTCGACAACCTGGCCAATCTCGAGGCCCGCGACACCGGCAAGCCGCTCGCCCAGGGTCAGGCGGACATCACCGCCGCCGCCCGCTACTTCGAGTTCTACGGCGGTGCCGCCGACAAGGTCCATGGCGAGACCCTGCCCTTCCAGGAGGGCTACACGGTGCTGACCCTGCGAGAGCCGCACGGCGTCACCGGGCACATCATCCCCTGGAACTACCCGGCGCAGATCGCCGGCCGCTCGATCGGCGCGGCTTTGGCCATGGGCAACGCTTGCGTGGTCAAGCCGGCCGAGGACGCCTGCCAGTCGATCCTGCGCATCGCCGAGCTGGCGCTCGAGGCAGGCTTTCCGCCCGGCGCCGTCAACGTCGTGCCCGGCCTGGGCGCGGAGGCCGGCGCGGCACTCGCGGCCCATCCGGGGGTCGACCACATCTCCTTCACCGGCTCGCCGGAGACCGGCAGCCGCGTGGCGGCGGCCGCGGCCGAGCACCACTGCCCTGTCACCCTGGAGCTGGGCGGCAAGTCGCCGCAGCTCGTCTTCGCCGATGCCGACCTGGACGAGGCCATGCCGATGCTGACGCGGGCCATCGTACAGAACAGCGGCCAGACCTGCTCAGCCGGCAGCCGCGTGCTGGTCGAGCGCGGCCTGTACGATGAGGTCGGCGAACGGCTGAGCGACTCCTTCCGGCAGTTGGAGGCCGGCCCTTGGGACGCGGACCTGGACGCGGGGCCGCTGATCAATGCCACGCAGCACGACCGCGTGCAGGGCTATCTGGAGCGCGCCGCCGCCGATGGCATGACGCCGGCCGCCGAGGGCCGGATCGCGGCCAACGCCTCGGCCGAGGGCTACTTCGTCGCGCCGGTGCTGTTCGACGACGTGCCGCCGGGCCATCCCTTGGCGCAGGAGGAGGTCTTCGGACCCGTCCTGGCCCTGCTGCCCTTCGGCTCGGAAGAGGAAGCGGTCAAGCTCGCCAACGGCACCGACTTCGGCCTGGTCGCCGGGGTCTGGACCCGCGACGGCGGCCGCCAGCTCAGGCTCGCCCGGGCGCTCAAGTCGGGCCAGGTCTTCGTCAATAACTACGGCGCCGGCGGCGGCGTCGAGCTGCCTTTCGGCGGCGTGAAGAAGAGCGGCTACGGCCGCGAGAAGGGCTTCGAGGCGCTCTACGGTTTCAGCGCGCTCAAGACCGTGGCGATCCGCCACGGCTGATCGGGTCACGAACGAGAAACGGCAGGGGGGCCAGCTATGCGGCTGAAGGACAAGGTGGCGATCGTCACCGGCGGCGGCTCGGGTTTCGGCGAGGGCATCGCCCGCCGCTTCGCGCGGGAAGGCGCGGCGGTGGTGGTTGCCGACATCAATGACAACGCCGGGCGGACCGTCGCCGACGGCATTGCGGGCGATGGCGGCAAGGCACACTTCACCCATGCCGACGTGACCCGGCGCGACGACGTGCGCGCCATGATCGAGTCCGCGACGGCGAAGTTCGGCAAGCTCGACAGCCTAGGCAACAACGCCGGCTACACGCATGTCAACCAGCCGCTGATCGAGGTCAGCGAAGAGGAGTTCGACCGGACCTACGCGGTCAACGTCAAGGCGATCTACCTGGCGACGCTGGAGGTGGTGCCCGTCTTCCGCGCACAGGGCGGCGGCTGCATCATCAACACCTCCTCCACCGCTGCGCTTAGGCCGCGGCCCGGCCTGGTCTGGTACAACGGCTCCAAAGGCGCGGCCAATGTCATCACCAAGGCCATGGCCGCCGAGCTCGCGCCGGACAAGATCCGCGTCAACGCGCTCTGCCCGGTGATCGGCGAGACCGGCATGCTCGAGCGCTTCATGGGCGTGCCCGACACGCCGGAGAACCGCGAGAAGTTCGTCGCTACGATTCCGATGGGCCGCATGTCGCAACCCGCCGACATCGCCAACGCCGCGCTCTATTTGGCCTGCGACGAGGCGGCGTTCATCACCGGCGTCACGCTGGAAGTCGACGGCGGGCGCTGTATCTGAGGGCACGCGACACCGAAGGTCGAGGCGATCGTGGCGCCGCCATGCCCGCAATCCCTCCCCTCACGCTTCGACAGGCTCAGCATGAGGGGGGCCGATGCGTAAGCTGGACACTTCTCCTTTGAAACGAACCTGCGACCCCCAAAGGCATCAAACATGACCATCACCTCCATCGAAGCCGATCACCTCCGCATCGAGCTGCCGGCGCCGCTCGAGGACTCGACCCACGGCCGCATGACCCACTTCGAGCTGATCACGGTGCGCCTGCGCGATGAGCAAGGGACGGAGGGGCTCGGCTACAGCTACACCGTGGGCGCCGGCGGTGGGGCGGTGCACAGCCTGATCGAGCGCGACCTCGCCGAGGTGATTCGCGGCCAGGACGAGAGCCGGATCGAATCGCTGTGGGAGAGGATGTGGTGGCATCTGCATTTCGTCGGACGCGGCGGTCCGGCCTCCTTCGCGATCGCCGCGATCGACGTCGCGCTCTGGGACCTGAAGGCGCGGCAGCAAAACGTGCCGCTGTGGCGTCTGCTCGGCGGCCACGATCCGCAGGTGGCGGCCTATGCCGGCGGCATCGACTTGCACATGCCGATCGATGAGCTCCTGGCCCAGACCGAGGCCAACCTGGCGCAGGGTATCCGGGCCATCAAGATGAAGGTCGGCCGCGACCGCCTGAGCGAGGACGTCGAGCGGGTCGCCGCCATGCGCGAGATGCTCGGTCCCGACGTGCCGCTCATGGTCGATGCCAACATGCGCTGGCGCATCGACCAGGCTCTCGAAGCCTCGCGCCGCCTCGCCGCCTACCAGCTCTTCTGGCTGGAGGAGCCGATCGCCCCCGACGACATCGCCGGCCACGTGCGCATCGAGCGCGAAGCGCCGCTGCCGATCGCCGCCGGCGAGAACCTGCATAGCCTGACCGAGTTCCGCCAGCTCATCGCCGCCGGCGGCGTCTCCTTTCCGGAGCCGGACGTCGCCACCTGCGGCGGCATCACGGTCTGGATGAAGGTCGCCCATCTGGCCGAGGCGCACGACCTGCCGGTCACCTCCCACGGCGTGCACGACCTGCACGTCCATCTGCTGGCCGCCGTGCCGAACAAGTCCTTCCTGGAGATCCACGGCTTCGGCCTCGAACGCTTCATCGAGCAGCCGATGACCTTCGCCGACGGCAAGGCGCGCGCGCCCGACCGCCCCGGCCATGGCATCGCCTTCGACTGGGGAGCCTTGGCGCCCTTCCACGTTTGAGCGAGCGCGTTCCCGGCCGCCGAAGCCATTGTCACAGAAGAGCCACACCCGCCGCCCGAAGACGACGCTAGGGTTTCCTCATTGAACAACTGGAATTAGACATCGGTGGCCTCGATCCTACCGGCGCTGGAACTTTGCCCGGGTGAGGCGCCATAGGATGGAGACCGAGGCGTGCTCTCCAATCCGGAGTTTGGGTTTGGCTTGTTGCTGGGCGTGCTGCTGACCATCGGGGTCAACGTCGCCTTGCCCATCGGTCCGGTCCGCGGACGCCGCGGCGGGCGCCGACAAAGCGCGGACGGCGCGAAGACCCGGCGTCGACAGCCGCAAAGGCGGGAGAGCCGGGCGAACGGTCTTGGCCGCATGCCCGCAACCCGTCCGATCGATCACCGCTACAAGGCCGACGATGCCGCGATCGAGATCGACCCCCAACGCGCCCAGCTTCGCCTCACTGGCGCGGACGTGCCGGGGCGTGAAGCGCTGGTGCCCTTCGATCAGCTCGGCCGCTGCGAGGTTCTCTTGAACGGCCAGCCGATCAGACCGCGTTGCGAGGGGCCGGAGATGCCGCGTGAGCTGCGTCGGCTGCTGGACACGGCCGGTCGCAAACGCCTGCACCGCAATCAGGAGCGGCGTCTGGACCTGGTGCTCGATTGCGCGGGCCCGACGCCTTTCGTCTTCCGCATGAATTTCTACCGGCGGGAAGGCCGCCGCCGTATCACGCCCTGGTCGTTCTCCGAATCGGCCGAACGGATATTGAGCGTCGTCCAAGCGCTACAATGCAATCAGTTGGCGTTCCACCACGGCGCGGACAACGAAAACGCATCGCCGGATCGTTCTTCCGAAATGTAGGAGACGTCGTGCCCGGCCTCTCGCTAGGCTCTGACGAGCGATGCCGCGCAGCACTCATCGACTAGCAGCCGCATGTCTCAGTCGATCTAGCGAAACACGACTTCTTCGTCCGAGAGATGGTCGGCGGCAAACGCTTGAGCGGCGCGAACGTCCTCAAGAGACAGATGGGGATGCTCGTGAACGATTGCTTCAGGCGTCAAGCCGTGCCCAAGCTCGCGTAAGATCTGCTCGACGGAAATACGCGTCCCTTTGATCACGGGCTTTCCCATCAGTATCGCCGGATCGGCGGTAATTCGTTCGTGAGCCATATTGACGTTCCGGGCTTATCGCTTTTTTTGGTGCGCCTGCCTTACTCCGTCGGTCGTTGATCCCGACCCTTGCTGCTCGGTGCATGTTAAACCCCATCCCCCTCATGCTGAGCTTGTCGAAGTATGAGGATTGCCCGGTACCATGAGCAAAGCCGGAGCGATCCTCACCCTTCGACAGGCTCAGGATGAAGAGGAAAGGACGACATCGGAATGCAAGAGGAAGGACCCCTCGTGCGCCGTGCATGAGGAAAATCGGTGGCCTTTGGTATCGGCCCGAATACTGAGGCCTGATCGATCGAAACGCCAGAATCAGAAGACCCCGGAAGCGGCGCTTCCGGGGCCTTTTCGTTCGCTCGTCTTGCGAGGCTTATTCGCCGCGCATCATGCCGATGAGATGCAGGATCCAGATGAACATCGTCACGAAGCTGCCGTAGAGCATGAAGGCGCCGAAGATCGACTTGCGCTTGGCGATCTCCGCGCCATCGCCCTCGTAGTACATGTTCTTGATCTGCTGGGTCTCGTATGCGGTCAGGCCGGCGAAAACCAGAACCACGACGATCGACAGCACGAGGTGGAAGCCCGTGCTCTGCAGCAGGAACATGTTCACCAGCAGCGCGATCAGGATGCCGATCGTGGCCATGGCCAGGAAGCGGCCGATGGCGCTCAGGTCCTTCTTGGTCGTGTAGCCCAGCAGGCTCATGCCGGCGAAGGCGCCGGAGGTGATGAACAGCGCCCGCACGATGTCGGCCTGGGCATAGACGTAGAACATCGGCGACAGGAGGGCGCCCCACATGGCCGCGTAGACCCAGAAGGCGGCCTGGGCGGCCATCAGGCTGCCGGACATCATGATGCGCGGCGCCATGAAGCCCATGCCGATGATGCCGATGAACAGTACCCACTTGAAGGGGCCGAGCGCGATGGCCTGCATGATGGCCGGGTTCATGGCGACCAGCAAAGAAATCGCGGCCGTGAAGGCCACGCCCAGCGCCATGTAGTTGTAGATGCCGAGCATGTACTGACGCAGGCCGACGTCGATCTGCGCCGCCTCCGCCTGTGCCCGGGTCATGGTTCTGCGATCAGGGCCGATAGCCATGGTTTACCTCGGTTCGCTTCCTGAAGAAGGGTGAAACTCGCATCAGAAATATTGTGGGTTCCGCCACGCGAATCAAGAAATTCTCGCACGATCCGTGCGAGAATTACCCGGCCTCGCTGTACAATCCTACTCGTTGCGCAGCAGTGGCGCGGCCTTATGCGAGAGCGCCCGCCAGGTCCCGGCGAATCCTAACACGATGGTAACCAAAACCGCGATCAGCGCGGTGCCCGCCGCGGCCATTGGTAGGAATGTAAACCTCATCTCCATGATCTGGGTCAGGACGAAATAGGCGGCATAGCTCCCCATCGCCGCCGAGATCAGCGCCGTTGCCAGCCCCAGCAGGCCGTACTCCAGGACGAAGGCCTGGGCGAGCGCGCGCCGGGTCGCGCCCAGCACCTTGAGCACCACGGCGTCGTAGACCCGGCGCCGGTGTCCCGCGGCGATCGCCCCGGCCAGGACCAGAATGCCGGCCAGAAGTGCGACACCGGCCGTCGCGCGGATCGCGGTCGAGACCTGGCCGATCAGGTCGTTAAAGGTCTCCATCGCCTCCTTGACCCGGATCGCCGAGACGTTGGCGAAGCTGTCGGTGACCGAGATCTCCAGAGCGTCCTCGGCCTCGCGGTCGGCTTTGACGGTCGCCAGATGGGTCTGCGGCGCGCGCTCCAGCAGGCCGGGCGAGAAGACCAGGACGAAGTTGATCGTCAGGTTAGACCAGTTGATGCGCCGGAGATTGGCGATGGTGACCTCGAAATCGCGGCCCAGCACGTTGATGCCCAGGCGATCGCCCGGTCCTATTCCCAGGGCCTCGCCGACGTCGGAATCGAGCGAGACCAGCGGCGCGCCATCATAGTCCGCCGGCCACCAGTCGCCGGCGGTGATCTCGGCGCCTTCTATGGGCGTTCGGGTCCAGGTCAGGCCGCGGTCGCCGCGGAAGATCCAGCCGATGTCGCTGGGGATCACCAGGTCCTCCGGCGCAGTGCCGTTCACGGAGGTGATTCGGCCGCGCAGCATCGGCACGCGGCGCAACTCGCGCACGCCGGGCGTGCCCTCGACCAGGGCGTCGAAGGCCTCGACCTGCTGCGGCTGGATGTCGATGAAGTAGAAGCCCGGCGCCTCCTCGGGCAGCGACTGGCGGACCCAGCGCGCCAGATTGCCCTCGATCAGGGCGATGGCGACCAAGACGGTCAACCCCAGCCCGAGGGACATGACCACGCTGGCGCTGGGCGAGCCGGGGCGGTGCAGGTTGGCGATCGCGAGACGCAGACCCGGGTGGCGGGTGTGCGGCGCGCGGCGCGCGAGCCAGATCAAGAATTGTGCGGTGACCCGGAAGGTGAGTAACGCGGCGACCGCGCCGACCACGAAGTAGATCGCCAGCCAGTGGTCCGAAGCGGTCACGACGGCGAGCAGGCCGAGCGCTCCGCCGGCGATCAGCGTGCCGAGCCAGGTGCGCGCGTCGACGTAGCTGCGGGTCGGCGCCACATGGTCGCGGAACAGGCTCGCCGCCGGCACCAGGCGCGCACGGCCGAGCGGCCAGAGCGAAAAGGCGATGGCGGTCAGATAGCCGAAGGCCGTGGCGACCAGCAGCGGCACGGGATGCAGCCCGCCCTCGAACTGCCAGCCCAAACGGTCACCGAGGAGGGCCGCGACGACGTAGGGCGCGAGCGCGCCGATCGCGAGTCCGCCGGCGATCCCGACGCTGGCAAGCAGCAGAACCTGGAAGAAATAGGTCAGCGAGATCAGCCGGCCCGAGGCACCGAGGCACTTCAATGTGGCGATGGTGCGCGTCTTGCCGTCGAGATAGCTGCGCACGGCATTGCCGACCCCGACGCCGCCGACCAGCAGCGAGGTCAGGCCGACCAGGGTCATGAACAGGGTCAAGCGCACGATGAAGCGGCCGAGTCCGGGCGCGGCCTCGCCGGTGTCGCGGATGCGCCAGCCGGCCTCGGGAAAGCGCTCGTTCATCGACTGGCGCAGGGCGTCGATGTCGCTGCCGGCCGGCAGGCGCAGGCGGTAGTGGTAGTGGATCAGGCTGCCTGGCTGCTCGAGCCCGGTGGCGGCCAGGCTGTCGTGGGCGACCAGGAAAGTCGGGCCCAGCACGAAGCCGCGGCTGGTGCGGTCGGGCTCGTAGGCGAGGGCGGCGCGCAGCTCGTACTCGACCTCGCCGACCTTGACCCGGTCGCCGAGCGAAACGCCGAGCCGGCGCAGCAGGTTGGGATCGGCGACCGCGCCCCAGGCGCCGTTGCGAAACGCCAGGGCCTGCTGCAACTCGCCGGCCGGCGCCAGACGCGCCT
Organism: Kiloniellales bacterium; assembly: GCA_022360075.1. The sequence goes on from JAKSDN010000036.1 coordinate 8,525, forward strand.
CGCCATAGAGCGGATAGAGCCGATCGGCGGCGCGCAGCTCGACCAGGATACGCTTGGCCCCTTCGTCGAGGCCGCGCGCCATCGCGCGCAGCTCTGCGACTTGCGAAAGATCACCCCGCTCGCTGAGCCAGGCGACCTGCTCGCCGCTCGCCTTGCGGTGCACCAGGCGCAGCTCCATGTCGCCGCCGAGCAGCACCCGGCCGTTGGCGCGCAGACCCTCGAGCATGGATTCCGAGACGGAGCCGACGCCGGCGATGGTGGCGACGCCCAGGGTCAGGCAGGCCAGGAAGATGCGAAAGCCCGAGAGGCCGCCGCGCAGCTCGCGGCGGGCCAGGCGGAAAGCCATGGCGATGAGACCGGGCCCGGCGGCGCCGGCCCGCGGCGCCTCGAGGCCGCGATCCCCCTCGGCGAGCGCGGTCATGAGGCCGCGACGCGCTCCGGGGCGCCTCGGCCGTCGTCGATGATCTGGCCGTCGACCAGCCGGACCCGACGCGCGCAGCGGGCCGCGAGGCTCGGATCATGGGTAATGAGAATGAGAGTCGTGCCGTGGCTGCCCTGCAGTCCGAACAGCAGCTCGATCACCCGCTCGCCGGTTTCGCCGTCCAAGTTCCCCGTCGGCTCGTCGGCCAGCAGCAGGTCCGGGCCCGGCGCGAAGGCGCGGGCCAACGCGACGCGCTGCTGCTCGCCGCCGGAAAGCTGCCCGGGATAGTGGGTCAGACGATGGCCGAGACCGACCTGGCCCAGCGTCTCCTCGGCGCGCGCGAAGGCGTCGTCGCGCCCGGCGAACTCGAGCGGGATGGCCACGTTCTCCAGGGCGGTCATGGTCGGCACCAGGTGAAAGTCCTGGAACACGATCCCGACCGAGCGACGGCGAAAGCGCGCCAACGCGTCCTCGTCCAAGGCGCGCAGGTCTTCCCCGGCGACCTCGACGCCGCCATTGGTGGCCCGCTCGAGACCGGCGATGATCATCATCATCGAAGATTTGCCGGAGCCCGAAGGTCCGACGATCGAGATCGTCTCTCCGCGCTCGACGGAAAGATCGAGTCCGCGCAGAATATGCACGGGCCCGGCCTCCGAGGACAACGTCAGTTCCAGACCGCTAAGCGCGATCATGGGCTTGTCGGTGGACTGGAAAGCCATGGACCCCCTTGGCCTTACTACCTTTGCGCCAGCGTCGCGAACTTCGGCACCGCATTGACCGGATATGGGCTAATCCCAGGCCGAGTCAATCGGACAGCTGTTCGGCGGCGGGATTGGGCGGGGCGTGTGTCGGCCGAGAATCTGCGCCGAAAGGCGTCTGGCGCAACGCAAGCGAGGTCCCCGCCCAGCCCGATTCTGCCGATTGGACCATTTCGCTCAGTCTTTTGGAAAGTGCTTCGGCCCCAGGGTGTCCAGTATCTCCTTTGCTGTGAAGTAGCCTCCATCAGCCAAGTCATCCGGGTTCTCGCCAGCCATTTCGATAGTCATGTTAACAGTGGCCCAGCGCGACGTTTTTCGTAGATAATTGACAAAAGATTTGACGTTGGCGTCTACAACTTTGAACTTCATCTTGTTGTTAGCAACAGTTGTTTCGGCAGCTTTCAAGAGCGCGAACTCTTCGATGACTCGCTGCTCGGTGTGGTAGTTGCCCTTCGCTGTGATCAGATATTGGCTCTCGCTGATTCGCTTGGCCTCCACTCCACCCCGCCAAGTTGAATCATACCTCGTGCTGCAGCCTGCCAGCATGCAAAGAAGAACGGCGTAGATCGCAAAGGCCCTCATTGAGGAAGCAGCTCCGCCCATGTTTAGAGATTCAGAGAAAGCGGTTTGACCTTTAGATTCTGCTGCGGACGTCAGTTGCCATCTCTATGGTCCAGCATGGCGATGCGGGGACGCGGGATGTTCGGCCCGCGATAGTGGATTGTTCCCTTCATACCGGGGATTTTCGACCTTTCTCGCTCAATGTCCGGATCACTTCTTTCGATCTTGATCAGCCTGATCTCACCGGCCGCTGCGTCGAACACATAGTCGCCGAGATAGACGATCTCGCCCGCCTTCACCTCAAACCAATGGATCTGGTTCTTTGTGACCAGCTCTTCGACCGACTGCTCGACGATCAGAGAGCGCTGTTCACTAGCGTAGACTGTTGTTCCGTGCCGGTTCCATGCTTGTTGCAAAACGTAGTGGCCCGGCTCCAGCAGTTGAAAAATGTACTGCAGCAGCCGATGGTCGCTTTTGCACCCTAAGGGTGATGTCCAATTGAAGAGACAGGGCGTTCGCTGCACTCGAAGGCTCTTCTGCCAGTCGTCGAGCTCAAAGCTCTCAGGATCGAAGCGGAACCAGTTGACGCCCCAGCGCCCTGGTCTCCCAAGGAGCCCTCCGTCCGTGACTTCGGCCGTGCTTCGCAGGCCGACAATGACCAGGGCGTCCGGGCTGTTGCCGTCAAACTGAAGTTCGTCGGTCGCATAGCCACCTCGCTTGTTGGAGCCACAAGCTGCAAGAAGGATCAGGCTCGCTGCGACAAGGGCAGTGGTCCGAAGTCGACGAATTTGGTCAGCTTTCAATGGACTCATTCCTCCATACCCTTGTTTGTCACGAAGACGACCTCCATCCCGGCCACGGTAAGGCTTCGGCGACAATGGCTCGAATCAGAGATCAGTCCAGAGGCCTCTATCGCCCGAGATCCTCACTGCTCCAAGGGACCTGTTTTGTTGAATTAGTCTGACTGACCAGTAAATTCTCGGTTGGTGGACTATAGGAACTTACGTGTGGCACTCAAGTCCGATAGCAGGGTATTTCCAATTTCCGGCGCGCTCCCATCTAATAAGGCGATGGCAAATCGGCTTCGATCCGCGTCAATGACCGTTGATCCACCTGGTCGCCGGCATATCTTCCTCGATCCTGTTGTGAGGCGGCTGCTGCTCGTTGCGTTTTTCGCTACGGCTTTAACTGCCCAGGCGGTCGCCGCGCCGCTCAAGATCCTCGCCCTCGGCGATAGCCTGATTCACGGCTACGGTCTGCCGGCCGGCCAGACTTTCCCCGAACAGCTCGAGGCGGCGCTCAAGGCCGAGGGCCACGATGTCGTGGTGCTGAACGACGGCAATTCGGGCGACACGACGGCGGCCGGCCTCGCGCGCCTCGACTGGGCGCTGGCCGACAAGCCGGACCTGGTGCTGGTCGAGTTCGGCGGCAACGACGGGCTGCGTGGCATCGGCCCGGCCGACACCCGCGCCAACATGGACGCCATGATCGCGCGCCTGACGGCCGAGGGCCTGCCGGTGCTGCTGGCCGGCATGCTGGCGCCGCGCAATCTCGGCGCCGAGTACGCCCGCGAGTTCGACGCGGTCTTCCCCGA
>JAKSDN010000467.1 GCA_022360075.1 Kiloniellales bacterium
CGAGCGGGCCGTCGCGGCCTTCGGCAGGCTCGATATCCTGATCAACAACGCGGGGATCGGCGTGCAGAAGCGCGCGCTGGAGACGACCAGGGAGGATTTCGAGCGGATCTTTCGGGTCAACGTCTTCGCGGCATTCGAGCTCAGCCAGGCGGCCGCTGTGGCGATGATCGAGCAAGGGCCGAGCGCGGGATTCGGGGCCGGGCGCATCGTCAACCTGGTCTCGATCGCAGGCCAGCGCGGCATGCGTGGACGCGCGGCCTACGGCGGCTCCAAGGCGGCCCTGATTCAGCAGACCAAGCTGATGGCGGTGGAGCTGGCGGAGCACGCGATCACCGTCAACGCCGTCGCGCCCGGGCCGATCGAGACGCCGATGATCAAGGTCATGCACAACGCCGAGACCCGCGCGGCCTTCCTCGAGCACACGCCGCTCGGCTACTACGGACGGCCGGAGGACATCGCCGCGGCGGTGGCTTTCCTGGCGTCGGAGGCGGCCGGCTACATCACCGGCCACGTGCTCAATGTCGATGGCGGGTTCAATGCCTATGGGATGAGCTTCGAGCTGTAGGTATGTGCCCCGAGAATAGGCGTTTGAGTTCAGATTCTTAGTCTTCACCCATACCGTACTTTGTCATTGCCGGGCGGGCGAAGCCCGAGCGCTTCGCGCTCCCGGCAATCCATCGTGGTCCGGGTCTCGGACCCAAATGGACCCTCGGGTCAAGCCCGAGGGTGACAGATTCGGGAAATGACGAGGGCCAATTTGTTGGGCAACGGCTCTCTCTCCCCACAGACCCAAGGCCTCAATCCGGCCGAGAAATTAAGGATTCGGCGGATTCGCAGCACTTGATGGTATCATGAGGGCCAATGCCGCCGCCGTGTCTGCCGCTGGCGAGAGCGCCATGACCGTCACTTACGACCCGCTGCTGATCGGCTTGTCGATCGTCATCGCGATCATCGGGTCCTATAGCGGCTTGCAACTGGCGCGGCGCCTGACGCCGAAGAGCGGGCCGGCGCGCAAGGCGTTGCTCTCGGCGGCGGCGGTGACCATCGGCGGGGCGATCTGGTCGATGCACTTCGTCGGCATGCTGGCGCTCGAGCTGCCGGTGGTGATCAGCTACGACGTTCTGCTGACCCTGGTCTCGGCACTGGTGTCGATCCTGGTGACGGGCGTCGGCCTGTTCATCGCGAGCTACGGCGAGCCGACGCGGCGGAAGATCGGCCTCGCCGGGGTGTTCATGGGCCTCGGCATTTCGAGCATGCACTACATCGGCATGGCCGCGGTCAGGGCCAACTGCATCGTGACCTATGCCTGGGAGTTGGTCGCCGCCTCGGTGCTGATCGGAATCGCCGCTTCGACGTTCGCGCTGTGGCTGGCCTTTCGCCTGAAAAGCGCCTGGCAAACCGTCGCCGCGGGTGCCGTGATGGGATTGGCGATTGCGGGCATGCACTACACCGCCATGGCGGCGGCGAGCTTCCTGCCGGTCGACGTGCTGATCGACTACGCCGCGCCGGCGCTCAGCCCGCATCTCCTGGCGATCGTGGTCGCCGTGGCCGCCTTTCTGCTGTTCGGATTCGCACTGCTGATCGCGCTGCCCGACCGGCCGCGAGAGGCTGTGGAGTATTCGGCCGCCGATGCGGATGCGTCGGCCAGCGCGCTTGCCGAGGGCGGCGATGGCGTTCCGGGGGTGTCCGACCCGGAGCGACTGGCGAAGCTGCCTGTGGTCAAGAACAAAGCCACGCTGCTTTTGGATCTGAACGAGGTGATCAGTATTCAGGCCGAAAGCCACTACACGCGGGTCTTCAACGGGCAGGAGAGCTATTTCTGCTCCTTCTCCTTGTCCGATCTGGAGGCGCGGCTGGACCCGACCATGTTCTTGCGAGTCCATCGCAGCCATATCGTCAACTTGCGGCATGCCAAGTCCTTCGAGCGGCGACGCGAGCAGGGCGTGATCAGGCTGGACGGCCAGGGCACCCCGAGCGTGCCGGTGAGCCGGCGCAACGTACCCAAGCTGCGTGCGGCGCTGGGCCTGCAATCCTAGTCGTCGTTCGCGCGCTCAAATCGTCGTTCGTGCAGGAATGGCGCCGGTCACGCCGATTGGCCTGACCCGGGGACTATCGCGGGATATCCTTTTCCGAAACGAATGGGACTCGAGTCGCCTGCACCGCTCACCGACGACGGGCGACTGCTTGAGACGAAATAAGTCCTAGCCAAAGATCGGGAGGAAGCCGTGATTCCGGGAAGCTTCGAATACCATCGGCCGGCCACGGTCGATGAAGCGGTGGCCCTGCTCAGCACGCATGGCGACGAAGGCCGTCCGCTGGCGGGCGGCCACAGCCTGATCCCCATGATGAAGCTGCGCCTGGCGACGCCTGCGCATTTGGTCGATCTGGGGGCCATCGACGCGCTGCGCGCGATTGGCGAGCGCGATGGGCCCCTGGCCATAGGAGCCATGGTGACGCAGCACGATGTGATCGGCTCTGCGCTGCTGGCCGAGAAGTGCCCGATCCTGCGCGAAACGGCGTTGCTGATCGCCGATCCGCAGGTACGCTACTGCGGCACGCTGGGCGGCAACGTGGCGAACGGCGATCCGGGCAACGACATGCCGGCAGTCATGATGGCCTTGGGCGCGAGCTATGTCCTGCAAGGCCCGAACGGCTCGCGCAGCGTGGCGGCGGCGGACTACTACGAGGGCGCCTTCTTCACGGTGTTGGAGGAGGGCGAGCTGCTGACCGCGGTGAGCATCCCGACGCCCAAAGCCGGTCACGGCTTCGCCTACGAGAAGCTGAAGCGCAAGGTCGGCGACTACGCGACGGCGGCGGCGGCGGTGATTCTGGAGATGGATGGCGGCTCTTGCAGCAAGGCCTCGATCGCCCTGACCAACGTGGGTCAGACGCCGATTCTCGCCGGCGAGGCAGCCGCGGCCTTGGGCGGGACCTCGGTCGACGAGGCGGCAATCGCACAGGCGTCGGAGAAGGCCGCCGAGGCGGCCGAGCCGGTCGCGGACATGCGCGGGCCGGAAGATTATCGCCGCCATGTGACCGCGGTGATGGTCGCCCGCGCGATCGCGCGGGCCCGCGATAGAGCGGCCTGAAGGCGGGGAGGGACAGCATGGCCAAGATGCCCATCAAGATGACGGTAAACGGCAAGGCGGTGGCGGCAGAGGTCGAGCCGCGTGAGTTGCTGATCCACTTCCTGCGCGAGCAGCTCAACCTGACCGGCCCGCACATCGGCTGCGAGACCAGCCATTGCGGCGCCTGCACGGTCGATCTGGACGGCAAGTCGGTCAAGTCTTGCACGCTGTTCGCCGTGCAGGCCGAGGGCGCCGACGTGCTGACGATCGAGGGCCTCGCCGAGGGCGGCGCGCTGCATCCGCTGCAGGACGGCTTCCTGCAGGAGCACGGCCTGCAGTGCGGCTACTGCACGCCGGGCATGATCATTCGCGCCTACCGGCTGCTGCAGGAGAACCCGGCGCCGAGCGACGATGAGATCCGCTGGGGCCTGTCGGGCAACCTCTGCCGCTGCACCGGTTATCAGAACATCGTCAAGGCGGTGCAGTACGCCGCCGACAAGATGAAAGGCCACAAGGAGGCCGCTGAGTGATGGCTGATCCTGCGACCATGACGCTGGAAGAGCGCGAGAAGACCCTGGGCGGCATCGGCAGCGCGCGCAAGCGCAAGGAGGACATCCGCTTCATCCAGGGCAAGGGCACCTACGTCGACGACATCAAGCTGCCCGGCATGCTGTTCGGCGATTTCGTGCGCAGCCCCTACGGACACGCCCGGATCAAGTCGATCGATTCCAGCGCCGCCCTGGCCCTTCCCGGCGTCCATGCCGTGCTGACGGCCGAGGACCTGAAGCCGCTCAACCTGCACTACATGCCGACGCTGGCCGGCGACGTGCAGGCCGTGCTGGCCGAGGAGAAGGTGCTGTTCCAGAACCAGGAAGTCGCCTTCGTGATCGCCGACGACCGCTACATCGCCGCCGACGCG
>JAKSDN010001199.1 GCA_022360075.1 Kiloniellales bacterium
CGAGTCTCGGACTTCGATGGACCCTCGGATCGAGCCCGAGGGTGACAGTGAAAGAGAGACCCGGAGTCGTCCGCGCCCTTGTGTTCCCCCATTGCTCTGCCAGGGAGCCCCGCCCTCATGTTCCAGGGTACCGGCTCCGATGTCGGCAAGTCGCTGCTGGTCGCGGGCCTGGGCCGGGCCTTTACCCGGCGCGGCCTCCGCGTGCGACCGTTCAAGCCTCAGAACATGTCGAACAACGCAGCGGTCACCGCCGACGGTGGTGAGATCGGCCGGGCCCAGGCCTTGCAGGCGCGGGCCTGCGAGACCGCGCTGACCACGGATCTCAACCCAGTCCTGCTCAAGCCGCAGACCGAGGTCGGCGCCCAGGTCGTGGTGCAGGGCAAGATCTGGGGCAACGCCAAGGCCCGCGAGTACCAGGGGCTCAAGCCCAATTTGCTGCCCAAGGTGCTGGAGAGCTACGCGCGCGTGGCGGCGGAGGCCGATCTGGTGCTGGTCGAGGGCGCGGGCAGCGCCGCCGAGGTGAACCTGCGCGCCGGCGACATCGCCAACATGGGCTTCGCGCTCGCCGCCCAGGTGCCCGTGGTGCTGGTCGGCGACATCGACCGCGGCGGCGTGATCGCCAGCGTCGTCGGGACCTGCCATCTGCTGCCCAACCCCGAGCGCACGCTGTTGGCTGGCTTCCTGATCAACAAGTTCCGCGGCGACGTCAGCCTGTTCGACGAGGGCCTGAAGATCATCATCCAGAGGACAGGCCTGGCCGCCTTCGGCGTCGTGCCCTGGTTCGCCGACGCCCGCCGCCTGCCGGCCGAGGACGCGCTCGCCGTCGAGGCCGAAGCGCGGCGGGGTGGCCTGAGGAACGACGCGCCGATCCGGGTGGCGGTGCCGGTGATCTCGCGCATCGCCAACTTCGACGATCTCGACCCGCTCGTAGCCGAGCCCGACGTCGCCGTCACCTTCGTCGAGCCGGGCCGCGCGCTGCCGGGCGATGCCGATCTCGTGGTCCTGCCGGGCTCCAAGGCCACTCTGCCGGACCTCGCGTTCCTGCGCGCGCAGGGCTGGGACCTCGACATCGCCGGCCATATCCGACGCGGCGGCCACGTGCTCGGTCTCTGCGGCGGCTTTCAGATGCTCGGTCGTCGGGTCAAGGACCCGGAGGGCATCGAGGGCGAGAGCGGTGCGGCCGAGGGCCTCGGCCTGCTCGACATCGAGACCAAACTGACTGCCGACAAGACGCTGGTCGAAGCCACGGGCATCGAGGTCGCCAGCGGCGAGGCCGTGAAGGGCTACGAAATGCACGTGGGCGAGACCCGTGGGCCGGATCTCGAGCGGCCCCTGCTGCGCCTCGAGGAGGCCGGGCAGGCGCCACGTCCGGAGGGCGCGGTCTCGGCCGACGGCAAGGTCGCCGGCTGCTATCTGCACGGCCTCTTCGCCGCCGACGGCTTCAGGCACGCCTATCTGCAGCGCCTGCGCGACCGTGAGGTCAGCGGCCTGGCTTACGAGGCCGAGGTCGAGGCGACGTTAGACGCGCTCGCCGCGCATCTGGAGGCTCACCTGGACCTAGATCGCCTGCTCGCGGCGGCTCGAGGTGTGCGGCGATAGGCATCCTGCGAGTCACGCGTCGCCTTCGACAGTCCAATTTGCTTCCGTTTTTCGGTCGAAAGAACGAACATCTGAAAGGCGTCCAATCCGAAGGGCACCGGTCGGAAACGTGACGTGTGGCGGCGCTGGCTGGCAACAAAAGGGGGGACACAGATGTCGACCGACACCGTGCGGCTGACGATGGCACAGGCCCTCGTCCGCTACCTCTGCAATCAGTTCACGGAGCTCGACGGGACACGCGTCCCCTTGTTCGCCGGCGTCTTCGGGATCTTCGGGCACGGCAACGTCACCTGCCTGGCCGAGGCGCTGGAGGCGGTTCAGGATCAGCTACCCACCTGGCGCGGCCAGAACGAGCAATCCATGGCCCTGGCCGCGGTCGCCTTCGCCAAGGCCAAGCGCCGGCGCCAGATCATGGTGGCGACGAGCTCGATCGGGCCCGGCGCCACCAACATGGTCACGGCCGCAGGCGTCGCGCACAGCAATCGCCTGCCGGTGCTCCTGCTCAGCGGCGATGTCTTCGCCAACCGCCGCCCCGATCCGGTCCTTCAGCAGGTCGAGCATTTCGGCGACCCGACGATCTCTGTCAACGACGCCTTCAAGGCGGTCACCCGCTATTGGGACCGGATCACCCATCCCGAGCAGATCATCGCCTCCTTACCCCAGGCCGTCGCCGCCATGCTGGACCCGGCGGACTGCGGCCCGGCATTCCTCGGGCTCTGCCAGGACACGCAGGAGATCGCCTACGA
>JAKSDN010000508.1 GCA_022360075.1 Kiloniellales bacterium
AGCGCCGCCGAACGCCGCGATCCGGCTTTGCCCTACTTCCTGGCGCCCTGTGATCTACAGGCGCTCAAGGCCTGCGGCGTGACCTTCGTGCGCTCCCTGCTGGAGCGGGTGATCGAGGAGCATATCAAGGGCGATCCCTCCGCCGCCGAGGCGGCCCGCCGGACCATCACGGCGGAGATCGGCGCCGACCTGGCCGAGGTGGTGCCGGGCTCGGAGCAGGCGGCGCGGCTTCAGGACGCATTGATCGCGCGCGGCCTCTGGTCGCAATATATCGAAGTCGGTATCGGGCCGGACGCCGAGGTCTTCTCCAAGAGCCAGCCGCTCTCGGCGGTCGGGACCGGCGCGGAGATCGGCCTGCATCCGGACTCTGTCTGGAACAATCCGGAGCCGGAGGTGGTGCTGGTCATCAACGCGCGCGGCGAGACGGTGGGTGCAACGCTCGGCAACGACGTCAACCTGCGCGATATCGAAGGGCGCAGCGCCCTGCTGCTCGGCCGCTCCAAGGACAACAACGGCTCCTGCGCCAGCGGGCCCTTCATCCGTCTGTTCGACACCGGCTACGGCATCGACGATCTGCGTCGGACGGAAGTGGAGCTGCTGGTCGAGGGCGACGACGGCTTCCGGCTCTCGGGCCGCAGCGCCATGTCGGAGATCAGCCGCGATCCGCTCGACCTGGCGGCCCAGGCCATCGGGCCGAACCACCAGTACCCGGACGGCCTGCTGCTCTTCACGGGCACCATGTTCGCGCCCATCGAGGACCGCGACGTTCCGGGCGAGGGCTTCACCCACAAGCTGGGCGACCGGGTGACCATCTCCAGCCCGGATCTCGGTGCCCTGGTCAATCGGGTCGGCCTGAGCAACCAGATCCCGCCCTGGGACTTCGGCATCGCCGCCCTGATGCAAAACCTGAGCGCCCGCGGCCTGCTCTGACCGGCCGCCAAGAGGAGACCTCATATGAAAGTCGTGATCACGGGAGGAACCGGGTTCATCGGGCGTCGGCTGGCGCGTCGGCTGCTCGACCTGGGCGCGCTGACCGGACCGTCGGGCCAGGCGGAGGAGATAGACAGCCTGCTGCTGTTCGACATGGCGGCGCCCGACATGCCGGAGCTCGATGACCCGCGCGTCGCGGTCGTGACCGGCGAGATCGCCGACCGGGAGCAGGTCTTCGCCCTGGTCGACCGGGACGACATCTCGGTCTTCCACCTGGCCTCGGTGGTCAGTGGCGGCGGCGAGAAGGACTTCGACCTGGCGATCCGGGTGAATCTGACAGGCGGCCAGAACGTGCTGGAGGCGCTGCGCGCCCGTGCCAGCGCGCCGCGCCTGGTCTTCGCCAGCTCGATCGCGGTCTTCGGCGGCGCGGCCATGCCCGAGAGCGTCGGCGACACGACGAAACAGACGCCGCAAACCACCTACGGCATCACCAAAACGATCTGCGAGCTGTTGATCAACGACTACACCCGCAAGGCCTTCCTCGACGGCCGCTCGGCGCGCCTGCCGACGGTGATCGTGCGGCCCGGCAAGCCGAACGCGGCCGCCTCCAGCTTCGCCAGCGGCGTGTTCCGCGAGCCGCTCAACGGCGAGACCTGCATCCTGCCGGTCAAGCCCGAGACCGTGATGCCGCTGCTCGGCTATCGCTCGATCGTCGAGGGCTTCGTCAAGCTGCATGAGGTCGACGGCGCGGCGCTGGGCGACGACCGCGCGGTCAGCTTGCCGGCGCTGACCGTCACGGTCGGCGAGATGATCGAGTCCCTGAAGCGCGTGGCCGGTGACCGCCCCCTGGGCGAGATCCGCATCGAGCCCGATCCCTTCATCGAGGCAATCTGCGCGACCTGGCCCCAGGACACCTACTACGAGCGCGCGACGGCCATCGGCCTGCCGCGCGAGCAGAGCCTGGACGAGATCGTCGCCGCCTACATCGAGGACTATCTTTAAGCCAATGGCCGTGGCGGTGCCGGGGCCGGCGCTCTAGACTACGGCGAGCGGTCCGCCTGGGCCGTCTCGCCCATCCGACAAAGAAAAAGACAAACGAGGGAGCCTCGAGGCATGCCGAAGAAAGGGAACAAGCGGCGCAGCGCGGAATGGTTCGGCAAGGCGGACAAGGACGGCTTCGCCCATCGCAGTTGGTTGCGCAATCAGGGCCTGCCGAGCCATCTCTTCGACGGCCGGCCGGTGATCGGGATCTGCAACACCTGGTCCGAGCTCACGCCCTGCAACGGCCACTTCCGGGCGATCGCCGAGAAGGTCAAGCGCGGCGTCTACGAGATGGGCGGCTTCCCGCTCGAGTTCCCGGTCATGTCGCTCGGCGAGACCCTGATGCGGCCGACCACCATGATGTTCCGCAACCTGGTCAGCATGGACGTCGAGGAGACGATCCGCGCCAATCCCGTGGACGGCGTGATCCTGCTGGTCGGCTGCGACAAGACGACGCCGGCCCTGCTGATGGGGGCTGCGAGCTGCGATATCCCGGCCATCGCGGTCTCCGGCGGGCCGATGCTGAATGGCCGCTACCGCGGCGAGACCGTCGGCTCGGGCACCCACGTCTGGAAGTACGACGCCATGGTCAAGGCCGGCGAGATGACCATGGCCGACTTCATGGACGCGGAAACCGGCATGTCGCGCTCGATTGGCCATTGCATGACCATGGGCACGGCCTCGACCATGGCCTCGATGGTCGAGGCGCTGGGCATCGGCCTGCCGACCAACGCCGCGATCCCGGCCGCCGACTCGCGCCGCAACGTGCTGGCCCACATGGCCGGGCGGCGCATCGTCGAACTGGTCGAGCAGGACGTCCGGATGTCCCGGATCCTGACCAGGGAGGCTTTCGAGAACGCGATTCGCACCAACGGCGCGATCGGCGGCTCGACCAACGCGGTCTTGCACCTGCTCGCGGTCGCCGGCCGGATGGGCGTCGAGCTCGGCCTCGACGACTGGGACCGGCTGGGCCGCGACGTGCCCTGCCTGGTCGACCTCATGCCCTCGGGCAAGTATCTGATGGAGGACTTCTTCTACGCCGGCGGCCTGCCCATGGTCCTGCGCGAGCTGGGCGAGAACGGACTGCTGCACAAGGACGCGCTGACCGTGAGCGGCCAGAGCATCTGGGAGAACTGCCAGGACGCCGAGTGCTTCGACCGCGACGTCATCCACGCCTTCGGCTCGCCCTTCAAGGATCAGGGCGGCATCGCCGTGCTGCGCGGCAACCTCGCGCCCAGCGG
>JAKSDN010000234.1 GCA_022360075.1 Kiloniellales bacterium
AGCTCTGCGACCGCCCGCTCGGCGCCGGCGACTACCTGATGATCGCCGGCGAGTTCCACACCCTGATCCTCTCCGGCGTGCCCAAGCTCTCGCCGGCCAAGCGCGACGTCGCGCGCCGCTTCATGACCCTGATCGACGCGCTCTACGAGCACCGGGTCAAGCTCATCCTCTCCGCCGAGGCCCCGCCCGAGCGGCTCTACCCGGAAGGCGACGGCGCGCTCGAGTTCGAGCGCACGGTCAGCCGGCTTCAGGAGATGCGCTCGCCGGAGTATCGGGAGCTGGGGCACTTGCGGTGAGGGCCCCAACAAGGTTCAGGAGATCTCCGTTCGTTCTTCAAATCTTGCTCGGGCCGCTGACTTTCTGGCCGACATCGCGATTCGGCGCCCTCTTATTTATCTTTGTCGTTTTGCTTCTCACCGCTCTGACCCAAGTCGGTGGGCTGCTTTTGTGGCTCATGGTCCCGGTTTTAGTGGCCGTCTATCGGAGGGTCCGCAACCGAGGTCGATTGGTGGCTTCTGCGGCTGCGGTTTTCGTGTGCCTGATTTGCAATCAGGCGCTTTCATGGGGTGTGCTGCCTTGGACCAGTCTGTGGAGCGAACGACGGCCGCTTCCCTGCTTTGCTTCTGACCAAGTGCCCTTGCGAGCCGTGAGCCCGCTCTTCTGCGCCCTAAACCGGCACTATGCGGCACCAGAGGTCGCCACTCTTCTTACCGCCTTGGCAGAGGAATTGGCTGCTCGCTATCCGAGGACAACCTTGGTCTACCTCGATGCCGGATTTCCATTTCTGGACGGCTTCCCCTTGCTACCGCATCTCAGTCACGACGACGGCAAGGCGATCGACCTCGCCTTCTTCTACCAAGACGCCGAAACCGGTCGCGCAATACCGGCGGGCGGCGCTTGGCCGCTCGGTTATTGGGCATACAGCGGTCCTAGGCCCGGCGAGCCCACTCCTTGCCCGGATTTCGGCGGGACCTTCACTTTGCGTTGGGACTTCGACTGGTTACAGCCGATGTTTGCCGACTTGAGATTAGATTCCGAGCGAACGAAGGCCATGGTGGCTTGGCTAGCCCAAAAAGGTCGGGCAGGAGGCGTGCGTAAACTGCTTCTCGAGCCACATCTGAAGTCCCGATTGGGCCTCTCTAGCGACTTGGTCCGCTTTCAGGGCTGCCGGGCGGCGCGTCACGATGATCACGTGCATATCGATTTCGATTAGCTCGATTGACGAGATGACGGCAACCGACCTTGCCCCCTCCGGCCTTTAGGAGTAACTACCCAGCAAAATCCGGGCCGGGGGACCGGATGCTCGGGAAACCCGTCTGCTAGAGGGGAAAAATCATGGCACGCAACAAGATCGCGCTGGTCGGCGCCGGGATGATCGGCGGCACGCTGGCCCACCTCATCGGCTTGAAGGAACTGGGCGACGTCGTCCTGTTCGACATCGTCGACGGCGTGCCCCAGGGCAAGGGGCTGGACATCGCTCAATCGGGCGCGGTCGAGGGCTTCGATGCGAGCCTCGTCGGCGCGAACCGCTATGCCGCGATCAAGGGCGCGGACGTCGTCATCGTCACCGCCGGCGTCGCCCGCAAGCCGGGCATGAGCCGCGACGACCTGCTCGACATCAACACCAAGGTCATGGGCCAGGTCGGCGAGGGCATCAAGCGCTATGCGCCCGGCGCCTTCGTGATCTGCATCACCAACCCGCTCGACGCCATGGTCTGGGTCCTGCAGCAGGCCAGCGGCCTGCCGACCAACAAGGTCGTCGGCATGGCCGGCGTGCTCGACTCGGCGCGCTTCCGCCTGTTCCTGGCCGAGGAGCTGGGCGTCTCGGTCGAGGACGTCACGGCCTTCGTGCTCGGCGGCCACGGCGACACCATGGTGCCGATGCCGCGCTTCACCACCGTGGCCGGCGTGCCGCTGCCCGACCTGGTGAAGATGGGCTGGATCACCAAGAACCGGCTGAACGAGATCGTCCAGCGCACGCGCGACGGCGGCGCCGAGATCGTCGGTCTGCTGAAGACCGGCTCGGCCTACTATGCCCCGGCCTCCTCGGCGGTCGCCATGGCCGAATCCTATCTCAAGGACAAGAAGCGGGTGCTACCCTGTGCCGCCTATCTGAAGGGCGAGTACGGCGTGAAGAACCTCTATGTCGGCGTGCCCGTGGTCATCGGCGCCGGCGGCGTGGAGCGTATCGTCGAGTTGCAGCTCGCCGGGCCGGAGCAGAAGATGTTCGACCACTCGGTCGGCGCCGTGCGCGGGCTGGTCGAGACCTGCAGGCAGCTCGCGGCCAAGGGTCCGGCCAAGCCGATCCAGAAATCGGCCGCCAAGCCCAAGGCGGCCAAGGCGAAAGCGGGCGGCAAGAAGGCGAAGGCCAAGAAGTAGGCGATCCCTTCTATTCCGAGCCAGCTAGGCAGGCCACGGTCATTGCCTTGCCACCGATGAGTGTTAAGCTAGCCGCGATTTGGACTGCCAACGGCGTTGCGTGGTTTCCGAAACAGACCCTAAGGGGCAAGACATCACCGAACAACCGCCCGGGGGGACGGTCCGCAGCGGATGCCGTCGTCGGCACCGCCGTCGTTCCGCTCTTCATGTCCTTGAGCAGGAACAGCGAATCGATATCGCATGAACATTCACGAGTATCAGGCCAAGGGTCTCTTGGCCAAGTTTGGCGTCGCCACACCGCAGGGCGGCGTCGCCTTCACGCCCGAAGAAGCCGAGAACGTCGCCCGTGATCTGAGC
This sequence comes from Kiloniellales bacterium, assembly GCA_022360075.1. Next base: position 2,737 of record JAKSDN010000234.1, read on the forward strand.
GGCCCGCCCTGGGTGGTGAAGTCGCAGATCCACGCCGGCGGCCGCGGCGCCGGGCGCTTCCAGGACGACCCCGACGGCCAGGGCGGCGTGCGGCTCTGCAAGTCGCTCGACGAGGTCAAGGAAAACGCCCGCAAGATGCTGGGCCACGTGCTGGTCACCAAGCAGACCGGTGCGGCCGGCAAACAGGTCAAGCGGCTCTACATCGAGGAAGGCTGCGACATCGCGCGCGAGCTCTACCTCGGCATGCTGCTCGACCGCGCGACCAGCCGGGTCACCGTGATGGCCTCCTCGGAGGGCGGCATGGATATCGAGGAGGTCGCGGCGCGCACGCCCGAGAAGATCCTCAAGGAGGCGGTCGACCCGGCGATCGGGCTGATGCCCTACCAGGCGCGCAAGATCGCCTTCGGTCTCGGCCTCGAGGGCAAGTCGGTCGGCACGGCGGTCAAGTTCCTGATGGCCATGTACAACGCCTTCCTCAAGCTCGACGCCTCGATCGTCGAGATCAACCCGCTGGTCGTCACCGGCAGCGGCGGGGTGATCGCACTCGACGCCAAGATGAACTTCGACGACAACGCGCTGTTCCGCCACCAGGACGTGGAGGAGATGCGCGACGAGGACGAGGAGGACCCGGCCGAGCTCGAAGCCGCGCGGCACGAGCTCAACTACATCAAGCTCGACGGCGACATCGGCTGCATGGTCAATGGCGCGGGCCTCGCCATGGCGACCATGGATATCATCAAGCTCTACGGCGGCGAGCCGGCCAACTTCCTCGACGTCGGCGGCGGCGCAACGAAAGAGCGGGTGACGACCGCCTTCAAGATCATCCTCTCCGATGCCAACGTGAAGGGCATCCTGGTCAATATCTTCGGCGGCATCATGCGCTGCGACGTGATCGCGGAGGGCGTGGTCGCGGCCGCGCGCGAGGTCTCGCTGCACGTCCCCCTGGTGGTCCGCCTGGAAGGCACGAACGTCGATCTCGGCAAGAAGATCCTGGCCGAGTCCGGCTTGCCGATCGTGTCTGCCGACGATCTGGGAGACGCCGCCAGGAAAGTGGTCGCGGCAGTCAAGGAGGCAGGCTAGATGGCGGTCCTGGTCGACAAGAACACCAAGGTCAT
>JAKSDN010001152.1 GCA_022360075.1 Kiloniellales bacterium
TCGGGCCGCGCGCGCGGATCTGCCGCGCTGGGACGAGACCGTGACGCGCTTCGCCGCGGCGCTGCGCCTGGTGGCCGCGCCGTGACCGGCTTTGCCGCCGATTGGCTGGCGCTGCGCGCGCCGGCGGATACCCGTGCCCGCGACGAAAGGCTGGTCGCACGCTTGGCCGAGACCCTGGATCGTACCCGCCCCGTCCGTATCCTCGACCTCGGCGCGGGCAGCGGCGCCAATCTGCGCTACCTGGCGCCCCGGCTGCCGATGGCCCAACAATGGACGCTCGTCGATCAAGACGCCGCGCTGTTGGCGGCCGCTTCGCCGCCCCAAGGTCCCGTGGCGGTCACCGTAAGCCAAAAGCGCCTCGACCTGAGCGACGGCCTGCCAGACCTCCCGTTCGAGGCCCACGACCTGGTCACCGCCTCGGCCTTCATGGACCTTGTGTCGCAGGCCTGGCTCGACGAGCTCGGCGCTCGCTGCCGGCGGACAGGCGCCGCCCTGTACCTTGCGCTGACCTACGACGGCCGAATCGCGTGGGCCCCATCCGACCTCGAGGACGACCGGGTGCGACACCTCTTCAACCGGCACCAGGGCCGCGACAAGGGATTCGGTCCCGCGCTCGGGCCCGAGGCGCCGGCTGCCATGCGCGCGACCTTGGCAGCACGGGGGTACAACATCGAATGCGCCGATAGCGACTGGCACCTCGGCCCGGACGAGGAAAAGCTGCAAGAGACGCTCCTGGAAGGCTACGCGGCTGCCGCCAGCGAAATCGCGCCGGACGCCGGCTCGGAGATCGCCGCCTGGCAGGATCGGCGCCGTGCCTCGCTGGCCAATGGCCGCTCGCGTCTGAGGGTAGGCCACGTGGATCTTCTCGCCCTCGCGTGACAAGCTGGAGCGGGGATCACGAGAGGGAGAGTCTCTTGCCCAGCGACACGCGCCTGGTCGAGCGCAGTTTCAGCCGCGGCGCCGGCGACTACGATGCCGCGCGCCGCCAACTGATCCCCTGCTTCGATGCCTTCTACGGCTCGGCTCTGGCCGCCATCCCACACGAGCGCACGGCGTCGATCAGGGTGCTGGACCTCGGCGCGGGCACCGGGCTGCTATCGGCGCAGATCGCCGCGGCCTTCCCGAAGGCCACGCTGCTGCTGACCGACATTTCCGAGGCCATGCTCGAGCGGGCGCGAGAACGCTTGGGAGGATCGCCGCGCGTGCGTTTCGAGATTCTGGACCACGCCGGGCAAGCTTTGCCGCAAGGCTTCGACGCCGTGGTGTCGAGCCTCTCCATCCACCACCTGGAAGATCCCGACAAGGCGGCCCTCTTCCGGCGCATCCACGCAGCCTTGCGCCCGGGCGGCGTCTTCGTGAACGCCGACCAGACGCGCGGCACTTCGGCGGAAAGCGAGCATCGCTTACGCGCCGCCTGGCTCGCCGACGTGCGGGCCAGCGGCATCGAAGAGCCCGCGCTCGAAGCCGCGCTGGCGCGCATGGAACACGACCGCAATGCGAGGCTCGCCGATCAGCTCGCCTGGATGGCCGAGGCCGGCTTTCGCGACGTCGAGCTGTGGTTCAAGCAGTACTTCTTCGTGGTCTACGCGGGCCGATCGTAGGTCGAAGTCATTGCTCGCATCTTGACTCTTTGAAGGAGTTGATTGGGCATTGGAATACCACCGTGCGTCCTTCGAGACGCCCGCTTCGCAGGCTCCTCAGGATGAGGGATTTTCTTAATGCCATCAAAGATTTGCCTCATCCTGAGGGGCGCCCCTCGGGGCGCGTCTCGAAGGGTTCCGAAGGAACCGCGCGTAGCGCACGATGCTGATGCAGCACAGCCCTCGAGTCCGGGCCCGGATTGCGGGCTTTCAAGATGAGGGCGGCGGACGTTATTTCATCGCTTCCAACGCGCAATCGAACAGAACGTCAGCACCCATCGCGAAGGTGCGGCAGTCAGGGCGCAGCGCTTCGGCGAGATCGTCGATCCTCGGCAGCGTGAGCCCGGCGCGGCCGGAGCCGATGATGAGGGGCGCGACGGCGACCTGAAGCCGGTCCAGCGCGCCTTCCTGGAGAAAGCGCGAGACCGTCACCCCGCCGCCTTCGACGAAAAGCGCGAACAGGCCGCGGGCGTGCAGCGCCGCCACGATTGCCGCCGGGGGCAGGCTGCCGTTTTCCTCCGCGATCCCAATCGCCGAGTCCGTGTCGCCGCAAGGGTCCTGCACAGCGGCATAGAGCCGCAGTGTCGGCGCCGGCGCCTCGTCGAACACGCGGTGGTGGCTTGCCAAGCGACGCCTGGGATCGATCACGACACGCAGCGGGTTCGGCCCGGGGACCCGACGGACGGTGAGCTGCGGGTCGTCGGCCTCGACCGTCGCGGCGCCGACGATCACGGCATCGCAGAGCGCGCGCATGCGGTGGAGATGGATCAGGTTGGCCTCTCCCGTGACGTAGTGCGACCGCCCGCTTTCGGTCGCGATGCGGCCATCGAGGCTTTGCCCCAGATGGCCGACCGCAAGAGGGCGCGCGGCGCAAGACAGGGCCATCGGCAAGTAGAGATCGAGACACTGTCCGGCCGGATCGGAGACAGCGATCCGGGCACGCCAGTCACCGCCTTCGGCGACCTCAATCAGCGTGTTGGCCGGGCTCGCGTTCCACTCCCAACGCAAGCTGTCCCCTCCGACCGATACAAGCGAGAAGGACTCGGCGCCGTCGGCCTCTGCACGGATTTCCCGTAGGGCCAGCAGGGCGCGCCAGACGGCGCCTTCGTCGAGCTGTGTCACGGCCCTTCCTTGAGCAAGCTCAAGGGCGCCTTACGTAGATCGAGCAACAGGAGGCGAAGCTGATCGACGACATGGGCGAGGATCTGCGCGCCGATCTCCGCGCTGGCCTGCGTCGCATCGCCGATGGCGCCGGAGGGGTGCAGGTCCTGGCTGGCCCAGGCGAAGGCGCCCGGTCCTTCCGGTCTGAGCACGGCGTAGTCCCGCGCCATGGCCAACGAGGCCGGCGTGAAGTTCGCGATCTCGGACTCGCGCACGAGTTCGGGGTGCAGATGCAGCATCAGCGAGGTCTCGAAGGCGCCGCCGTGCAAACCGTGGTCCAGCTCCTGCGCATCGATCAGGCCCTCGGGCAGGCCGAAGGCGAAGTAGCTCGTGCGGGCGACCAGCATGCCGTGCTCGCTGCGCAGGCGCTGGGCGACGATGTCGACGATCTGGGTCTGTCCGCCGTGGCTGTTGAACAGGACCAGCTTGCGCAAGCCGGCCTTGGCGACCGCGGCGCCGATCTCCGACCAGAGCGCAATCGCAAGCTCCGGCGAGACCGTGAGCGTCCCGGGAAAGGCCCCGTGCTCCACGCTCTCGCCGACCGCGATGGTCGGCAGGACGAGGAGCGTTAGGTCCCCGGGCACGCGGGCCAGAAGCTCGCTGACGATTCCCTCGTTGATCAGCGTGTCGGTCCCGAGCGGCAGGTGCGGGCCATGCTGCTCGACCGCGCCGACCGGCAGCAGCGCAATGACGGCCTCGGGGTCGAGACCCTGGAGGTCGCGTGTCGTCAAGTTCTGCCAGTAGCCGCTCGCCAGCGCCGCGCTCATGGACGATCCCCGCCACCGTCATCGCCAAGGGTCAAACGATGGAGCCGCCGGGCTAGGCTTACCAGCTCTTCGTGCGTCCAGGTGCCCTGGTCCGTCAGGCGCTCGGCCAATGTGCCGGGAATAGCCGCGGCGCCGTTGCGCGCGCCGCTGATCGCGCCGGCCATGGCCGCGGTCGTATCGACGTCGCCGCCGACCATGATCGCGGTGCAGATCGTCTCCCAGTAGTCGTCGGGCGAGCGCAAAAAGGCGTAGAGGCTCCAGAGGACGCTCGGCACGACGAAGGGCGCGATGCCGTCCCAGCCGCGGTCCGGCATGTCGCCCCGGTCGCCGGCGCGCGCGATCACGGGCCCCGCTTGCGCGGGCGACAAAGCGAGCCATTCGGGCAGGCGCTTCACCTCATCGGCCATGGCATCGTCGAAGGTGGCGGCGAGCTCGGCGAGGTGGTCCACGAAGCTCGCGACCTCGATATCAGTCGTGCGCAGCGCCACCGCCACGGCGCCCGCAATCAGGACCGCGCCCGCCGAGCAGCGCGGGTCGGCGTGGGTCGCGCGGCCCTGGTCGTGCGCGGCGCGGAGCAGCTCGTCCGGTGAATCGTGGAACAGCAAGCCGATCGGCCCGACTCGCATAGCGCTGCCGTTGCCGGCCATCGGCGCCGGCGTGCCGGACTCCTGCCAAGGCGCGCCATTCGCCAGGCGCAGCGCCGCCGCCTCGGTCGAGCGGCCGCGCCCGACCACGCGGTTCTCGACGAAGATTGCGGCGATCCGCGCGGCATAATCGGCCGGATCGAACCCCCGGCAATCCACGAGGCTGCGCAGCAGCTCGCGGGCGAGCTGGGAGTCGTCGCTGTACTGCCCGAAGGCGAAAGGCGGCCGGCCGAGCTCGCCGGCTCGACCGGATCGGAGATAGTCGTCGACGTAGCGCCGGCAATGATCGCCGCCATAGCCCTCGACGACGAAGCCGAGGGCATCGCCGAGACACTGGCCGATGAGGCAGCCGACAAAGCGATCCTCGAGCGGAGTACGTGAGCGCGCCATGGCCCGATCATGCCATAGAGCCGCCGTCGAGATCTCGCCGGGCTTGCGGATGCTCTCGGATGAGGCGGGCGCGGAAGGCCTCGATCTTCGCCGGGTCGCGCCGCGCCTCGCGGCCGAGATCGACGCGCAGGTCGGCCCGAACACTCGCCGGCGCCTCGGAGAGCAGGACGATGCGGTCGCCGAGCAGGATGGCTTCGCGCAGATCGTGGGTCACGAAGAGCACCGTCGTCGGCCGATCGCGCCAGATATCGAGCAGCAGGTAGCGCAGCCGCTCCGCCGTCGACTCGTCCAGGGAGACGAAGGGCTCGTCCATGAGCAGCAGATCGGGCTGGACGGCAAAGGCGCGGGCCAGACTGACGCGCCGGCGCATGCCGATCGACAGATGTTCGGGATAGCTGTGACGGAAATCCTGCAAGCCGGTCGCCCGGAGCAGGTCGTCGATGACCGAGGACGCGCGCTGCGCCGGAGTCAGCACGAGCTCCAGGTTCTCGGTGATCGTCCGCCAGGGCAGCAGGCGCGGTGTCTGAAAGACGTAGCCGATGACCGGCGCGCCCCCGCCATCGATCTTTGGCAGACGCAAGCGTCCCTCGTAGTCGCGTTCGAGGCCGGCGATGATGTTCAGCAGCGTGGTCTTGCCGCAGCCGGAGGGGCCGACCAGGCAGATGAACTCGCCGTGGCGCGCGGTAACGCGGAGGTTGCGGATCGCCTCGTGCGCGCCGGCCTGCCCCACCGCGGCGAAGCGCTTGCTCCGAACCTCGATCTCGAAATCGCTCAGCGTCGCCACCGGTTGGCCCTGACCTCGAGAGGTTGGAGGATGCCGAGCTCGATGACCAGCACGACGGCGACGAAGGCGATGGTGTAGGCGAGGATGCTCGCCACGTCGAAGAGCTGAAAGAACAGATTGAGCTGAAAGCCGACCCCGTCGCTGCGCCCGAGCAACTCGACCACCAGCACGATCTTCCAGATCAAGGCGAGGCCCGAGCGGGCGGCGGCCAGCAGAAAGGGCGCGAGCTGCGGCAGGATCACGTGCCGCAAGGTCTTCGCGCGTCCGAAGCGGAAGACCTGGGCCATCTCCATGTAGTCGCGGCTGAGTGCGCGCGCCCCTTCGCGCAGGGTGACGACGACGTTGGGGATCTTGTTGATCGCCACGGCGGCAATCGCGGCGGCTTCGATCAGCCCGAACCAGACGTAGCAGAGAATAATCGTGACCAGGGCGGGCAGATTGAGAAACAGCACCAGCCAGCTATCGAAGAAGCGATCGAGCGGCTTGGAGCGGCCCATCGCGATGCCGATGGCCACGCCGATGAACATGGCGAGCGTGAAGCTGGCCGCCACGCGCGCGAGCGTGATGCCGATGTGGTAGGGCAGCTCGCCCGTGGCGAAGCCCTCTGTCACCGCGTCGAGCACCAGCATTGGCGGCGGCAGCGCCCGGGACTCGACCAAGAGCGCAAGCGCCTGCCACAGCGCGAGCAAAGCGGCGATCGAGAAAAGCGGGGCCCAGCCGGAGAGTCGCCACACGGTCCGAGCCGTTCAGTCGGCGGCGGCGGGCCAGAAGGTGCCGTCCTGCAGCGCGGTCGCCTTGCCGACGAGCTTCTTGCCGCCGAGCTTGGCGAGCAGCGCGAACAGCCGCGCCGAGGCGGCCTTCTCGGCGGGGCCAAAAGCGCCTGGAATGCCCTCGCGATAGCGGTCCCGCAGGCTCGTGAAGGTCTTGTCGTCGGCGACCTTCATGAGCGGGCGCAGACGCTCCCACTCCGCGTCGGACTCGTTCATCAGGGCCTTGGCCTTGCTTTCGGCCCGCAAGAAGGCCTCCAGATCGGCGCGCCGCGCTTCGGCCCAGGCTTCGTCGAAGACGTAACCGACTAAAGGCACTTCGGCTTCGACGCCCAGGGCGCGCGCCATGTCGGCCACGCCCATGACCTGGCGCAGTCCGGCCGCCTCCAGCCGCGCCGCGAAGGGCCAAAAGGTGAGCACGGCATCGAGACGCCCGGCCAGGATCTGTTCGCTGAGCAGTGGCGGCGCGGCGAAGACCTTGTCGACCGACTCGTCGAGATCGAGGCCGTGGCGGTCGCTGGCCAAGGCGCGCAGCAACAGCCAGCTCTTGTCGATCGGTCCGCCCGCGATGCCGATCCGCTTGCCCTCGAGATCGGCGATCTCGCGCAGCGGCGAATCGGCCGGCACCATCAGCGCGCCGAGCGCGGTCGAATAGGGCACGAAGCTGAAAGTGGCGCCCTCGGCCCGCTGCCGGTTCACCCAGATCCAATCGGTAACGATGATGTCCGCCTCACCTGCTTGCAGGGCGACGCTGGTCGCGTTCTTGCTGGCCAGCGGCAGGATCTCCAGCGTGAAGCCTTCGGCTTTGTCGAGGCCGTTGGCTTTGATCGCGTCGAGCGTCCAGTTCACCGTGCCGAACTTCAAGACGCCGATCTTGACGCTCTCGGCCCACGCCGGCTGCGCCGCCAACAGCACGATCAGCGGCAGTGCCGCCCGCAACGGACGGAAGCGATTCATGCGATGTCCTCCCTGGGTGCGCCTTTTCATTCGGTGGCGCATTTTTCAAATGGTGCGCATGCTAGGAGCCGGCGCCCCGGCTTTCAACGAATCACGGTCGCGCGCCCCGGCCCATGATCGGGATCAATCGACACGAAGCCTATTCGCGCAGCAGGCGATTGCGCACGAGGTACGAGACGCCGCGCGACCAGGACTTGTCGGTGTTGCCGCGGATGTCGACGCTCATGGCTCTCAGCAGCTTCGCGGACTGCGCGTCGCGCAGAAACAGATTGATGTTGAGAATGAGGTTGCTGACCTTCTGTACGGTCCCCGTGAGCGCGAGCTCGGCATCCAGGTCGCGCGCGATCGCGGCATCGCATCCGTTGCAGCCGCGAATGTAGCCGGCGGCCTCGATCTTCTCGCGCGCGGACGAGAGATCGACGATATCGTATCGTCCTGAATCGGCGAGCATCTCGCGCAAAAGGTCGCTGATCAGCGCGAGGCGCTGCTGCTCGTCCTCGCGTGGGCCGGACACCTCACCCTCGAGGCTGGTGTCGATCAGCTCGAAATCGAACACGGCGAGCCGCTTCGGTGTCTCCGCCGCCAATGCCGCCGTCCCGCTCGCAACAACAAGGGTCAAGGCAAGGCCCGTCAAACAGCTTCTCACCATCGTCGCGCTCTCCCAACATCGCCTAGGCGCATCGGGGAAAACTAGCAGATCGCATCGACCCCGCCATCAGACGCAGCGCCTAGCGGGCGATAACCCGACCGGCCCAGGCCAAGCGCGCGGCGGCCTCAGTCGCGCTCGAGCTTGATGCCATGCTTGGCAATCCGATAGCGCAAAGTCATGCGCGTCGTGTTCAGCAGACGCGCCGCACGCGACACGTTACCGCCGGCGCGCCGCAGCGCTGACTCGATGACCAACTTCTCCGCCTCGTCGAGGCCCACGTCCGCTCCGCCGATCTCGAGCTTCTCCTCGGCGGACGGAGCGGCATCCGCCGGAAACAGATCGAGCTCGTCGGCCGTGATCGGCGCACCGCGGTTCAGGAGCACGGCCTTCTCGATGCAGTGGTGCAGCTCGCGCACGTTACCGGGCCAATCGTGAGAGGCCAGCCGCTCCAAAGCCTCACGCGTGAAGGCGACCTTGGCGCGGCCGTAGGTCTCGGCGGTTCGCCGTGCGTGATGCTCGGCGAGCTTCGGCACATCCGACAGGGAATCCCGCAAGGCAGGCATGAAGATGCGCATCACCTTGAGGCGGAAAAAGAGGTCCGCGCGGAACCCGCCCTCGGCCACCATGGCCTCGAGGTCCCTGTTGGTGGCGGCGATGAAGCGGGCCCGCACGGGGATCTCACGATTGCTGCCGAGGCGGCGTAGCCGGCGCCGGTCCAAGAGCGCCAGCAGCTTGGCCTGAAGCTCCGGCGACAGCTCGCCGATCTCGTCCAGGAACAGCGTTCCGCCGGCGGCCTCTTCGACCAGGCCCGTTCGCCGGCCGGCGGCGCCCGTGAAAGCGCCCCGCTCGCTGCCGAACAGCTCGGCCTCGATCAGATCCTTGGGCAGGGCTGCGCAGTCCACCTGCACGAACGGGCCGGCGGAATGGTCCCCGAGATCATGGATACGTCGCGCCGCGAGGTACTTTCCGGTCCCGGTCTCGCCCTGGATCAGGATCGTCGGCGCCGCCGCGTCGCCGCTCGTCTGGATCGAGGCCATGGCCTGGATCTGTGCGCGCACCTTGGCCAAGGCAGGCGAGTCGCCGACGAAGGGATCGTCCGACGCCGCATCGGGCGGAGCCGCGGCAAACGCTCCGTCGCCGACCTGGCCCTCGGCCCGCGCGACGGCCCGCTCGAGCTGGTCGAGGTCGACCGGTTTCTCGAGGTAGTCGACCGCCCCACGCTTCATCGCGGTGACGGCCTGTTCCACTTCGCCGTAGGCCGTCATGATGATCGCCGGCGGCGCCGCACCCGAAGAGCTAGCGCCGCCACCGTTGAGCA
>JAKSDN010000641.1 GCA_022360075.1 Kiloniellales bacterium
CACCGTCGATCGAGCCGCCGGAGGGAGAGCGCGCCGGATGAAGAACTTGGGACAGATGATGAAGCAGGCGCAGGAGATGCAGGCCCGCATGCAGGAGCTGCAGGAGCGCCTCAACCAGATGGAGATCAGCGGCGCGGCCGGCGGCGGCATGATCCAGGTCACGCTGACCGGCAAGGGCGAGATGCGCGCCATCAAGATCGACCCCAGCCTCGCCGATCCCAACGACGTCGAGGTCCTCGAAGACCTGATCGTCGCCGCCGTCAACGACGCCAAGGCCAAGGTCGAACAACAGGCCGCCGAGGAGATGCAGAAGCTGACCGGCGGGCTCAACCTGCCGCCCGGGCTGAAGCTGCCGTTTTAGGGGAACTGAGCCGGAGCAGTCTGATCGCGACGTTCATATTTGCAGCGAGACGACTCCCATTGCCCTCATCCTGAGCTTGTCGAAGGGTGAGGATAGCGCCTGCATTCGGCGCAAGGCGGCATTCTGACCAACGGGTTCGCGCGCACGCATTCGGCCCTAATTGCTGAGAGATCGAGCGATCCTCACCCTTCGACAGGCTCAGGATGAGGTCGATCTACGGAGATCATGAGACAGATCTCAAGGCTATTGAATTAGTTCAACGCAAAACCATATGGTTGATCGTTGAACTAATTTAGAAGGATCTGCCATGCCTCCCTCCCGCCGCTCGTTCCTTCGCATCGCCGGGGCGACGGCCGTCATCGGCGCGGCCGCAGCAGGCGGTGTCGGGGCTTTCGTCGCCACGCGGGCGCCCTCGGCGGCTTTGGCGCCCTGGCGTGCCGCCGGTGGGCCGGCCGCGGACCCGCGGCTCAAGGCCTTGTCCTATGCCATCCTCGCGCCGAACCCGCACAACCGGCAGCCCTGGCTCGTCGATCTCGGCAGGCCCGACGAGATCCTTCTCTTCTGCGACCGGACGCGGTTGCTGCCGGAGACCGATCCCTTTGACCGGCAGATCGTCATCGGCCTCGGCTGCTTCCTCGAGCTGCTGCACCTGGCCGCCGCCGAGGACGGCGTCCGCGCCGAGATCGAGGCCTTTCCCGAGGGCGCGGACGAGGCGCACCTGGACGGACGGCCGATCGCCCGTGTCGCCTGGCGGCAGGACGCCCAGGTCTCGCCCGATCCGCTTTTCGCCAGCGCGCTGGAGCGCCGCTCGACGAAAGAGCCCTTCGATACCCAGCGCCCCGTCGCCGACGACCGCCTAGAGGTCTTGCGACAACAGTCGCTGGACACAGTGGTTGTCAACACGAGCAATGCGCCGAAAGAGGTCGCCGCACTGCGCGATCTGAACTGGCGCGCCCATCGCCTGGAGATGGAGACGCCCCGCACGCTCATGGAAAGCGTGGATCTCATGCGCATCGGCAAGGCCGAAATCGAGGCCAATCCCGACGGCATCGACATCGGCGGCGCCTTCCCCGAGACTCTGAAGCTGCTCGGACTGCTGACCCGCGAGACGCTGGCCGATCCCGCCTCGACCGCCTTCGCGGAAGGCCTGAAGATGTATCGGGCGATGATGGAAAGCGCGATGGCCTATGTCTGGCTGAACACG
>JAKSDN010001092.1 GCA_022360075.1 Kiloniellales bacterium
AGTTTGGCCGCGAGGTCACCGCCTACCGTTTCCTTAAGAAACTCGACGAGCTGGTCCTTCTTGATGCGGGCGAAGAAGTTCTCCCCCGTGGGCTTCCAATAATCGCGAATATCGAGATCCATCTCGTGAGCGACGAGGGCCGTCAGTGTCGCCCCGCTGCTCATGGTTTCGACCGTCATGGCCACGGCAAAGGCGACGAGATGGTCCCGCTCCTTCGCGTCGAGCGCCTTGAAGGCGTTCCAGCTTCTGACGAGGCCTGCATTGTCGAAGATGTCGGCGCGCAACGCCCGCTCGGCGCGGTCGAGGATTGCGGCTGCGGCTGTCTCGCCAAGCTCGCCGCGTTCAACGGTCAGATGCGCCTTGTTCGCCTTCTGCGTCGTCCCGTCAGCCGCTGCGAAGACAGGTCCGAAGATTTGCCGCACCAGGATGAACTGATGCATGAGGGTCGCTGTCTCGGGCGTCTCCGCAAGGGCCGCCTGAACGGCCTGTGCCTTGTAGACGGAAAGATCACTTCGTAGGCCGAGGCCATAGCCGGATGACGTGGACGGCGTTTCTTCGTCGCCATCGTCCGTTGCACCATCTCCAGCCCCTCCATCATCCGCCGCAAGAGCACGGACTTTCTTTCGGTCTTCCTTACGGACGAGACCTTCATGGACGGAAATGCCGTCATTAGACGGATAGATGATGCAGCCCGCGACGGCTTTCTGTTCGGCCGTGAAAGCACGTTGAACATCGCGCAATTCATCGAGCCTTTCTTCGATCGCATCGTAGCGCTCGGAATCCTCATCGCTCCAATCTTCGGCGGCGGCGTTTTTCTCAAGGAGATCATCGAGCTCTTCATGAAGCTTGACGGCTTCGGACAGTTCCTCGGGGGTCTTCTCGGCCACCTTGCCGTAGATACGGTCGAAGCCGTGCATGAGATCGTAGGCATAACCTTCATGGGCTTCGACCCAGGACCAGCCATCGGCGGTCAGACGTTCGACTTCTTCGGCAAGCTTGGAGTCGCGCAGTGTCGAGAGCAGCTCCAGGTCCGTAAGATAAACTTCGTCGCTGAAAAGATCGCGTTCGACCGTCCCGCCGGCCGCCTCATAGGCTTCCAATGTGACGAACTTGACGATGGAGTCGTTGCTCGACGCCGCATTTTCGTAAAGCATTCTGCGAACGTAGTGGTCCGAGAAATGGCCTCCTTCGTCGATCGCCTTGAAGACCCGCTCTTGCCGGGCGAGATCGGGACAGCCGGCGAACAGTTTGGCGACCTCCAGATTGATATCGCCTTCCCGAAGGGCCTTGCGGACGCAGGGGGCTGCCTGGCCAAGGGACAGGCGTTGACGCACGGCCCGCTCGGTTATGCCGAAACGTCGTGCGATTTCCTCAACGCTGAGGCCGAGACCTTCCAGCTTGGCGAAGGCTTCGAAGTCGTCGATCGGACTAAGCGCCTCTCGAACGATGTTTTCGGCCAAGGCCTCCTCGGATGCATCGGCGTCATCGTCCGGCACGATACGGCAGGGGAACTCTTGGGTTTTGGCGAAGTGTCCGTCCTTTGTCAGTTGACGGAGGGCTGCAAGGCGCCGGCCGCCATAGCGGACCTCATATTTCCCGGCATTGGTCTCGGATAGACGGACCCCGAGGTTCTGCAGGAGGCCGCGGGAGCGGATCGACGCGACCATGAAGTCGTCAGGCGTCTTTGCCCGGCTCTTGCGCGGGTTGTCACGGGACATGATGAGTTTGGACAGGGGAAGATGCACGATCTCCCCGGTTTGGGGCTGAGTGGTCATGAGCCAGTCTCCTTGGGTTCGAGTGGATAAGGAGAAGCTCCGGCCCCTTTGCTTTCCGGGAAGCCGGGCTTCGCCCGGCTGGAACAGGACTTTCACTTTTTGGGGGAACGCTTCGGGGAATGGCGCGGGAGAGCGAGGCCGGTTTGCCGGTTTCGCCTATGACGCCCCATTAGTGCCGCGCCGATGAGAAGCTAAAGGCAATCGCCGCCATTGGCGGCACATAACAGATCTACGCCGTCATCGAAGATCCAGTCCGACTGGCGTTCGATGAAATCGCGCATTTCTGCTCTTGAGTAATTTTTCGAGAACCGCGCGCCAGACGGCTTCTTAGCGACCTCCGTCGTCTCGCGCTCCATGCGCTCCCACCAATCGGCACGTTCGGGAAAGTCCCGTATCAGCGAGGCGATCAAGCGCTCCGATTTCAGAAAACAGCCGTCGCAATTGCCAAGTGGTGTGCGTCCGTTCGCGGATGGAAGCCGGAGATCGAACGGTTGTTGCTTCCAATAAGCTTCGACGCACCGGCGTGTGACGCCAGCCGCTGCGAGCGGATAGGCGCAGGTCCAACGTTCGCGTGGTGGCGGGCCACTTAGCCGTTTTGGCTCGTCGGCGCGGATACCCAGCACGGTTGTCCAACGCTCCCACCCCTTTGAGCGAAGATATCGTGACGCCGTGCGCACCTTGAGCTCCGCCGTGCAGAAGCGCGCATGCTGATTTGGAAGGTAGCGTCGCTTTTTGATGAGCGCTTCGAACGGCTCGCCTTTCCGCGAAGCAGTGTTATGGCTGACCGTCTCGAAATAGGGTGGTTCCGGACGGTACTCCAGCCAGGTGATCGGGACCTCCCAGCGTGACGCGCACTCGTGAACGAAGTTAAGGGATTCGTTGAACTCGCGGCCGGTATTGGTGAACAGCACTTGCACACTGTTGGGGAGCAAACCATTCACCTGCAAAATATGATGCAACATGTAGGCAGACGATCTGCCCCCGGAAAATGCTATCTGGACGTTGCCGTCAGGCAGCAAAAACGGCGTATCTATTGAAGAGTGAGGATTCTCCTTTGTGGCGGCGGGCATGGGCCGGTCTCCTTCAAGTCGGGTGGCGACAAGAAGCTCCGGCTGCTTTGCTTTTCAGGACGCCGGGCTTCGCCCGGCGGTAGGGAGACTTTCACTTTCCGGGCAGGAGGGATTCCCGGAAGGAAGACGGGGTGAGCCTTACCGAAGACGGCACGAATGGTTCATGTGGGAAAGCGATGGGGACGGCGTAGGAAAGAGCCGTTTAGCTCTTTTTCGGTGGTGAGAAGAACTCGACCGGATCGACCTTAAGGGCATCGGCGAACCGTTCCAGCGTATCGACCGTGGCCGCGTTCTCGCAGCGCTCGATCATGCCGACATAATTACGGTTCATATCCGCCTGGTCAGCCAATTCTTCCTGACTAACACACTTTTCGGCCCTGATTCGGCGCAAATTTCTTGCTACTGTCTCTCGCAACGTCATTGCGAAAGACAGCCGCCGTACCTAGTATATTGCCACCTAGTATACTAGGGATTCGGCTTGCCCTTGCAAAATAGGGGCATTCGGGGGCATTCAACTAAGAAAAAGCGGGGCGACGTTCGAACGTGCCATCCCAGGGACAGCCTTTTGTTGAAATCGATTGGAGCGACTCGGCCGAGGGCTCGACCCTTACCGTCGGCTATCGGCAGGATGATGGTGGTCAACTTGTCACGCTAACGTTTCCACTTGCACTGATCTTAGTTGAACTGGTTCGCGTTATAGAACTCGAGAATGCGTTGACGCCGGACGGAGTCATTTGCCTTCAAAGCGACGCTTTGCCTGAAACGGTGCTCTTGGCTCTTGCCGGTCACAATGGACCATTGCCGCAGTGCGCGATCGACGATCTGCTGAAATCCATGCTTGCGCGGGTACAATGTGGTGCGGACGCCTCCGATCGACAGGAATTGACCGTGCTCGCAGAGAAGCTTGAACGAGGCGCCGCAGACATTCGCGCGGCATTGACGCATTTCGCGGTTGAAGCATAACGCCGCAGCGTTCATCGATATGAATGGTGCTGCCACTGGTGGTCTCTGGCGGAAGGCTTCGCTTCGAACGCGTTCTGTATGTG
This sequence comes from Kiloniellales bacterium, assembly GCA_022360075.1. Next base: position 3,892 of record JAKSDN010001092.1, read on the forward strand.
TTGCTGGATG
>JAKSDN010000030.1 GCA_022360075.1 Kiloniellales bacterium
CTGCTCGGAGAACTCCATCTGCAGCTCCCGCTCCAGGTCGAAGGCGCTGTCCTCGAGCATCTGCTGGCTGACGTCGACCAGGGCGTACATCTCCTGGGTCGGGATCTCCTCCAGGCCGTAGGTCAGGCCCGTGGTCTCGCTGCGGCTCGCCTGCTCGGCCACCCAGACCGCGCCGAAGGTGCCGCTGCGCCGCGGGATTTGCAGTGCCGTGCGGCTCGTTTCGCGGATCCGCGCCACCTCGCGCAGCGGCGAGAACTCGACCTCGCCCTTGATGATCTCGCGCGCGTAGTCGGCCGGCGCCAGATAGCCCGCCGCCGGGTCGTTGCCGACCGACAGCGCCTTCATCTCCTCGCGGCCGAGCGCCTGGGTCGCCGGGTTCGGCTCGTCGCGCGTGCCGTAGCGCAGGTAGTCGAAGTAGGCCCGGCGCTCGGGGCTCGCCGGTTCCCGCTCCTCGGCGCTGCTGCGCCGGGCGCGGCGCAGCGCCAGCTCGATCTGGTCGAGCCGCCGGTTCAGCTTGGTCAGCGTCTCCTCGTTGCGCCCGGTCTTGCGGTCGTTCTCTTCCTTGAAGGCTTCGAAGGCCTTGAACTGTTCCTCGAACAGCGCCTTCAGCTCTTGATGATCCATCGTCGGGTTTTCCTCAGGTGAAGTTGGACAGACGGTCGGCCGCGCGCTTCAGCGTCGCGGCCAGCTCTTCCAGCCCCTCGTCCCGGACCTCCCGTCCGATGAATGCTGGCCAGCCGCCCGCAGCCAGGCGTTTGGCCGCGCGGGCGGAGAAGCCGAGCGCGTCCCGCAGCGCGGCCTCGTAGTCGCGGATCGTCGCGATGCCCTCGGCCGTCTTGACGTCGCGCACGCGCGCCATCGCATTGGCCGGCAGAGCCACCAGCGAGATCTCCATGAGCTCGATGTCGGTCAGCAGGCGCCCGCCGCCCTTTTGCGGCCGGCTGGCCCGCGTACGGAAGCCGATCGACAGGCCGTTGAGCGCGCCGTCCTTGAGCAACGCATAGGCCTCGCGCGCCCGCTGCACCTCCAGCGTCAGCTTGCCCTCGACCCGCAGACCGCGGCGATCCTCGACCACCTCCCGCCAACGCCCGACCACGGCCCGGCTGTCGTGCTGCCAGAGCATCGCCGGCAGCGTCCCGGCGCCGCGATGCTCGCTCAGCGAGCGCGCGAAGGCGCCGCTCGCGATCACGTCGCCGAAGCTGTCCGGCGGCCCGCCGAAGGTGCTGGCATAGCCGCTGAAGCTCCCGGCCGCCTCGACTTCGTCGAGCGTGAACTTGAAGGCCGGGGAGAGGCGTTTGGTGTCCATTTGGCCCGGATCGATGCCAGGCACTGCCAGTACGCTCGCTTCAATGTCGTCGGTCATGGATCCCTACACTTCGGCCCGTGTCTGTCTGGAGTTCTTTCAGTCGAATGCGTGAACGGTCGTGAGGTCACTACAGCGTCGATCTTTCGGCTCATCGGGCCCCAGGCCGGCGCTTCGGTCGGGGCGGTCGGATCAGCGCGGCAATGGCGATGCAACGGCAGTTGATTACTTCCCTGGGTGGGGCCAAAGGGTCGCCCGGATAACGCAGCCGCACGCCGCCAACGATGAACGGGTCATGGATGGCTCTGGATTGACCGTTAGCCCTGCGGTGTGAATTGCGGGTTCGGCGATCCATCGCCGCGACCCACCGCCGCCGAACCGCCGGCAGTCTCAGTGCTTTCAAGGCTTCGAGCACCGCGGCTTGAGAGGCAGTGTGGATTTCGGTACGCGCGACGACCTGTTCCCGCGACTGCGCCAAGACGAAGGTCTGGAACGTCCGCAGTCGCCGCGCGATCTCGGCCGAGTCCAAACCGTCGGCCTCCGCCTCGCCGATGATCTCATGGACGCGTCGTTGCGTGCCGCTGGCAATGCGTTCCGCGTTCCGTCGTCCAAGCCCCGCAATCCAGCGCCGCACGCCCTCACCGAACACGCGCCTGACCTCGCCCTGCGGGCTGACCACCAGCACGGCCTCGGCACGCTCGAAGACCCTCTCCCCGAACACACTCATCACGCGGCGATAAGCCCGGGTCAGGATGACTCCAAGCCGATCCCGATGCCCGGCCAATGCGCTCCTTAACGCGATCAGATTCCCGCGTTCGACGGCCAGCGCGGCGTCCAAGTGGACCCGTCGGAGTTCGCGCGCGACATCTCTCTCGAGCATTCGAGCGAAGAAGATCCTGAGCCGCGCTTGCTCGTTCCATTCTCGGCGGCGCGCCGTCGGACTGTCATTCCAGAGAATCGCCATAGGCGTCCTGATAGAGCCGGCGCGCTTCCTCCTCGGAAGTTCCACCCTCCGGAGGCGGTGTCGGGTCCTCTAGATCCTCGCTGAACGGCAGCTTGCTGGCTGAGACGAAGGCCACGTCGCCCCCTTCAACCGGTCCAAGGCCGATCGCTTCCCGCGCTTCGTTGATCGTCATCAAGCCCGAGTCCGCCCAGCCCCTCACCATCTCCCAGCGCGCCTCGCGCCGCGGCAGCAGCGCCGGCACCTCGTCCAAATCGAGCTCTAGCGCCAGGCCCTCGCCGAAGGCCGGCGCCAGCCAGGCGTTCAGCTCGTCGCGCAGATGGCGCAGCAGCGGCACGATGGTCTGCTCCCACAGCGCGAGGCGCGCCTCCTGGTAGTTGGCATAGGTGTTGTCGCCCGGAATGCCGAGCAGCTGCGGCGGCACCCCGAAGGCGAGCGCGATGTCGCGCGCCGCGCTGTGCTTGGCGTCGAGAAAGTCCATGTCCTTGGGGCTGAGCGACATCTCCTGCCAGCTCAAACCGCCCTCGAGCAGCATCGGCCGCCCGGCGTTCTTGGCGCCGGCGTACTGCTCCTCGATCTCGTTCTTGACCCGGGCGAACTGCAGGTCGTCCAGGTTGCCCTGGCCCTCCTTGGGCTCGTAGACGATCGCGCCCGAGGGCCGCGCGCCGTTCTGCATCAGCGCGGTGTTCCACTTGCCGGCCTCGTTGTGCTGGTCGATGCCGAGCGCCGCCGGCTCGACCGCCGAGAGCCCGTACCAGTCGTCGAGCGGGTTGAAGCTGCGCAGATGCAGGATCGCCGAGCGGCCGATCGCCGGGTCGGCGGCCCAGCGCGTCTCGCGCCCGCCGACTCGGTAGAGGTAGCCCGACGGCAGACCGCTCTCGCTCTTCAGCACCGTCATGCGGTCCGGCCGCAGCGGCCAGAGCTCGCGCGGCGCTGCGCCGCCCTCCGAGGCCACCGCCTCCAGGAAGCCGTTGCCGGCGATCAGCAGATAGCCGAGCAAGGCCTCGATCAGCTCCGAGCGGGCCATCATCGGGTTGGGCCGGGCCAGCAGGTCGAGCAGCGGATGGGCCTCGAGCCGCTCCGGCGCGCCGTCGCCCTCGCGGCGGAACAGCCGCCAGGGCACCGAAGCCGCGCCGCGCGCCACCTCGTTGACCGCGCGATAGACCACCACGTTCCGGCGATAGCCCTCCTCGGCGAAGGCATCGAAGCGGCGCGGCATCAGCACCGCCGGCCCGGAACCGGTCAGCCCGATCAGACGCCCGGCGCCGCTCGCCTTGGTCTCCCGTCCCCAGAGCGCGCTCC
>JAKSDN010000250.1 GCA_022360075.1 Kiloniellales bacterium
CACATGAAGATGTACGCGGCCTACCTCTGGGAGCTCTGCACCGCGCCGATCCTGCCTTTCTACTTCACCAGCGTGGCCGATCAGTTCATCGGCCGGCTCGAGGAGCTGGCCCCGGCCGGCCAGAGCGTGGGCCTGGCAAGCGCGCTCGAGACCGCGCGCGCCTTCAAGGCCGCGGCCGAGCGGCTGGATGCGACCGCGGAGGACTGGCGCGGGCGCTACGCGGGCAACGGCGCGGGCGAGGGCGCCGCGGCCGACATCCTGAACGAGGGCATGAAGCGCATCAGCCGCCTGCTCGTGCCCATGCAGAGCACGGCCAAGGGGACCTACGGCCACGATCCCTATGGCTTCACGCCGCAGACCACGATGATACCCTCGCTGTTCGACGTGCCCCGGCTCGCCACGCTGCCAAAGGACAGCGAGGAGGGCTGGATGCTCGAGACCCACCTGGTGCGCCAGCGCAACCGCGTGACCGATGCGCTCGCCGACGCCACGGTGACGATCGAGCAGACGGTCGACCGGCTCAAGTGACGCGGACCGGCTGCGAGGAGGCCGCCCCATGAGACTGCTCTATCAGTTGACCAGCCCGATGGAGCGCACGCTCGGGGTGGAGGAGATGGAGCGCCGCCGCGGGGTCCTGCAGAGCCATGCCGCCGCGGGCGTCGAGGTCGAGGTGCGCAGCATCCCGCGCGGGCCGGGCTCCATCGAGTCGTCTTACGATGCGGCGCTGGTCGTCCCCGAGCTGCTGACCCTGCTGGTGCAGGCCGAGCGCGACGGCTTTGATGCCGCGATGATCGGCTGCTTCAGCGACCCCGGCCTCGAGGCGGCGCGCGAGCTTTTGGAGATGCCGGTGGTCGGGCCGGGCGAGAGCGCGCTGCATCTCGCCGCCCAGCTCGGCAGCCGCTTCGCGATCGTCTCGCCGAGTGAGGGCAGCGGGCGCGTGGCGGCGCGCATGCGCGCCCTCGGGCTCGATGGCAAGTTCGCCGGCGTCAGGAGCATCTCGATGTCGGTGCTCGATCTGGCCCGCCAACGCGAGCCGACTCTAGAACGCATCGCCGAGGTCGGCCGCCGCGCCGTTGCCGAGGACGGGGCCGATGTGCTGGTGCTCGGCTGCATGAGCATGGCCTTTCTCGGGATCGCCGACTCGTTGCGGGCGCGGATCGGGGTGCCGGTCGTCAACCCGGTGGTCGCGGCCCTGAAGACCGCGGAGATGATCGTGGCCATGGGCCTCAGCCACAGCAAGGAGGCCTATCCGCGGCCGCCGATGAAGGAGGTGTTCGGCTGACCTCTGGAAGGGGCATGGAAACAAGCGGCCTTGCGCCGCCACGCATTATGCGAAGGCAAGACCCTCAGCAACAGGGAGATAAGAAAATGAAACGCTTACTCAGATCGGCGGCCGCGGTTTTGGCCGTCGCCACGGCTCTCGCGGCACCGCAGATCGCCGCGGCCAAGGTGCTGGTGTGGGGTGACACCCTGCCGAAGAGCCTCGATCCGCACGCCGTCTACGACGTGCCGATGCAGTTCTACATGCTCAACACCTATGACGGGCTCTATCGCTATCAGGGCAATCCGCCGCAGCTCGAGCCCTGGCTCGCGGAAAGCCACACGGTCAGCGAAGACGGCCTGACCTGGCGCTTCACGCTGGTCGAGGGCGCTACCTTCCACGACGGCAGCGCGGTCACGGCCGAGGACGTGGCCTACAGCTTCAAGCGCATGCTTGGCCTCGGCAAGGCGCCCTCCGGCGCTTTCTCGCCGGTGCTCAAGGCCGAGAACGTGACCGCGGTCGATGCCCGCACGGTGCAGTTCGTGCTCGACAAAGCTTATGCGCCTTTCCTCTCGGCGATCCCGATCGTCTCGATCGTCAACCCGCGCGTCATCGAGGCCCACGTCAAGGACGGCGACTGGGGCAGCGAGTGGCTTTCCTCCAACATCGCGGGCTCCGGTCCTTACTCGATCGACCCCAAGACCTACCGCCCGCAGCAGTCGGTCGACTTCCTGCGCCACAACGGGCACTTCAAGGGCTGGAGCCACAATCCGGCGCCCATCGACGTGGTCAAGGCACGGCCGGTGATCGAGACCTCGACCCGCGTCCTGGCCCTGCTCAAGGGCGACATCCACGCCACGGACAGCTATCTGCCGACCGATCAGGTCGAGCGGGTCGAAAAGGCCGAGGGCGTGCGGGTGGCGCGCGATGAGTCCATGCGCATCTTCCTCATCCGCATGAACAACAAGAAGCCGCCATTCGACAACGTCCACGCCCGCAAGTGCTTCGCTTACGGCTTCAACTACACCGGCTTCATCCGCGACGTGCTCAAGAACTTCGCCGAACGCAACCCGGCCCCGATCCCCAAGAACCTCTGGGGCTACCCGAGCGACGTCGTGGGCTACAGCTACGACCTCGACAAGGCCAAGGCCGAATGCGACAAGGCCCGGGCCGAGGGCGCGCCGCTCGACCGCGAGATCGAGATCCACATCCAGACCGCGCTCGATCAAACCACCCAGGCCGCGCAGTTGCTGCAGAGCGACATGCGCAAGCTCGGCGTCAACGTGAAGATGGTGGCCAACACCTGGGCCAACCTGACCTCCTCGGCAGCCAAGCCGGAGAGCACGCCCGACATGTGGGTGCACTGGGTCAGCACCTACTTCGTCGACCCCGAGAACTGGATCGGGCAGATGTACGACAGCCAGTTCCACGGCACCTGGAAGGCCTCGGCCTGGTACCAGAACGACGAGGTCGACGGCCTGCTGCGCGAGGCCCGCTCGACCGTCGATCGGGAAACCCGCTCGAGGATCTACTCGGAGGCGGCCAAGAAAGTCGTGGCCGAATCGCCCGACATCTGGATCTACAACACGGTCCAGCTCCGCGGCCTGAACGAAGCGGTCGAAGGCTACGCCTTCACGCCCGTCGGCGGCGGCGGCGAGCTGCGCCACATGCGGCTCGCCGACTGAGGGGCGAGTGGTCGAGGCCCCGGGATCGGCATAATTCTCGAAATTGCATATCCTGGGGCCAAGGTCTCGTGCGGTTGAGACAGCGGCGCACCGCTCACCCTCCCCTTTGATGGCGGAGACTCGGGAGGGGTGACGGCGCCGGCTTCGAATTCCCTTCGCCCCCTTGGGGGAGAAGGAGGGGCCCGTGGATGCGCTTGCATCCGTGGGAGGATGAGGGGGTCCCGCAGGGACCGCGCGTAGCGCCGCAGGGACCGCGCGTAGCGCCGAAGGGATCACGCGGAGTGCTGACGAAGAGGAATGCTCATTGAGACTTGAGGCCAGTGGCAGCCGCCCCCCTCACCCTGCCTCTCCCCCCGGCCGGCGGGGGAGAGGGGAACTTATGGATCCAGCTTTATGCAGATCGTCGCACCTGCTCAAGCAAACAGCGACCTGAACTTCTGTGAATCTCGTGGGGGACGGGGTGGAAGTGACGAAGGCCGGGGCCTTCAAAGGCTCGAAATGCGTCATAGACCGAGGGCCAGTGACCTTAAAGACTGGCATGGCCAACATGCTCACCCCTCCGCGCCTCATGCTGAGCCTGTCGAAGTATGAGGATTGCTCGGTGCCATGGGCTAAGCCGGAGCGATCCTCACTCTTCGACAGGCTCAGAGCTTGTGAAAAAATTGACGTGTGGCTGGAATGCAATCCTGCGTCCTTCGAGACGCCCGCCAAGGCGGGCTCCTCAGGATGAGGGCATTTCTTAATGCTATCAAAGACTTACCTCATCCTGAGGAACGCCCTCCAGGGCGCGTCTCGAAGGGTTCGGTACGAACCGCGCGAAGCGCTTGGGGATGATCATGCAGCACCGTCCGAAAGCTCGAGCCAAAATATTCACAAGCTCTCAGCATGAGGGGCGATGGGTTGACGCCGATGGGCAACGAGGGGCACTTGAGCACAGTGCTAGAGTCAATATCAGCTAAGCTCATGCCACACCTCACAAGACCCTAGGCCCCGGCATGCTCCAGTTCTTCATTCGCCGGCTGATCCTCGTACTGCCGGTGCTGCTGGGCCTGCTGGTGCTCACCTTCTTCCTGGTGCGGGTCGTGCCGAGCGACCCAGCGGCCGCGCTTGCGGGCGAGAACGCGACGGTCGAGCAGATCGAGCAGATCCGCAAGAGCTACGGCTTCGACCGCCCGATCCTCGAGCAGTTCGTTCTCTACCTCGGCCAGGTGCTGCGCGGCGACCTGGGCAACAGCGTCTACAGCAACCGGCCGGTGATCGAGGATCTGGCCCTGCGCCTGCCGGCAACCCTGGAGCTGACCTTCGCGGCCCTTTTCCTCTCGATCGTCCTCGGCGTGCCGCTCGGCGTCCTGGCGGCGGTCTCCCACAACTCGCCGCTCGACCATCTGCTGCGCGTCTTCACCGTCGGCGGTCTCGCGATCGCCTCCTTCTGGTTCGCGATCATGCTGCAGCTCCTCTTCGCCATGGAGCTGGACTGGCTGCCGCTGCGTGGACGGCTCGGCATCGCGACCGACCTGCCGCCCGACATTACCGGCCTTTTCCTGATCGACAGCCTCCTGGTCGGCCGCTTCGATATCTTCGCCGATGCTCTTTGGCATCTGACGCTGCCCGCGATCACCCAGTGCTTCGCGGCCATGGCGACGATCACGCGCTTTACCCGCTCGGGTGTTCTGGAGACACTGCAGCGCGACTTCGTGACCTACGAGATCGCGGTCGGCTATCCGCGCTGGCTGGTCATCTGGGTCTATGTCCTGCGCAACTCGATCGTCGCGGCGGTCACGCAGATCGGTCTGCTGTTCGGTGCGCTGATCGGCGGCGCGGTCGTGGTCGAGTTCATCTTCGACTGGCCCGGCATCGGCAGCTACACCGTCGAGGCGATCCTGACCTCGGACTACAAGGCGATCCTGGCGGTAACCCTGCTGATCGGGGTGATCTATGCCGGCGTCAACATCCTGGTCGATCTGGTCCACGGCCTGATCGACCCGCGCGTGGCGGAGCAGATGTGATGCCGCTGATCGTGCGCAAGTTCCTGCGCGACGTGCCGGCGACCGCCGGCTTCTTCATCGTGGTCTTCGCGATGTTCCTGTTCCTGTTCGGCGAGCAGATCGCGCCGCTGCCGCTCGACGCCTTCGAGTCCCACATCGAAAAGCGCCTGCAGCCGCCGAGCTGGGAGCATCCCTTCGGCACCGACAACCTGGGGCGCGACATCTTCTCGCGGGTGATCCTGGGCGCCCGCATCTCCCTGACCGTGGCCCTGATGGTGGTCTCGGCCTCGATCCTGATCGGCGTGCCGCTCGGCCTGATCGCCGGCTACTTCGGCGGCTGGCTGTCCGAGGCGATCATGCGGGTGACGGACATCTTCCTCGCCGTGCCGCAGCTCATCCTCGCGCTCGCGCTCGCGCAGCTTCTCTCGCCGAGCCTGGAGAGCGCGATGCTGGCGCTGACGCTCACCTACTGGCCCTTCTTCACGCGCATCGTCTATGCCGAGACCCGGCGCCTCAGCACCTCGCTCTTCGTCGATGCCTTGCAGTGCTTGGGCGCGGGCAGCTTTCGCATTCTCTTTGCGCACATCCTGCCGAACGCCGCATCGCCGATCATTGTGCGCGCGACGATCGGCATGGGCTTCACCATCCTGACCGCCGCGGTGCTCGGCTTCCTCGGCATGGGCGCGACGCCGCCCGAGCCGGACTGGGGCCTCGCGATCGCCGAGAGCCGGCGCTATCTGCCGGAAGCCTGGTGGTTCTCCGCCTTTCCGGGGCTGGCGATCTTCATCGCCGTGCTCGGCTTCAACCTGCTCGGCGACGGCCTGCGCGACATCGTCGACCCGCGCTTGCGCCGCTCGCGCTGAAGCCGCTGGCCATGCCAGAAGCCAACGCCGATCTGCTGCTCGACGTGAGCGACCTGAAGGTCACGGTGCGTACCGACGAGGGCCCGGCGCGTATCCTCGACGGCGTCAACCTGCGCATTCCCCGCGGCCGGATCGTCGGCGTGGTCGGCGAGTCCGGCTGCGGCAAGACGACGCTGGTGCGCTCGATCCTCGGCACGCTGCCGCGCGGCGCCAAGGTCGAGCGCGGCGCGGTCCACTTCGACGGCGAAGACCTTCTGACCCTGGACGAGCGGACCATGAGCACGCGGATCCGCGGCGCCAAGATCAGCTTCATTCCCCAGGATCCTTTCCTCGCGCTCAACCCCGTCTTCAAGGTCGGCACCCAGTTGCTCGAGATCATGCGCTGGCACGGTCCGGCCCGGCGCGACGGTGGATCGCGGCGCTCGGCGCGGGCGCGCGACCGGGCGCGGCTCGTCGAGCTGCTGCGGGCCGTGCAGATCCCCGATCCCGAGTCCTGCCTCGACCGCTATCCGCACCAGTTCAGCGGCGGCCAGCGGCAGCGCCTGCTGATCACGGGCGCGCTCGCCTGCGAGCCGAGCCTGGTCATCGCCGACGAGCCGACCACGGCGCTCGACGTGACGACCCAGAAACAGATCCTCAAGCTGCTCAAGAACTTGGC
>JAKSDN010000393.1 GCA_022360075.1 Kiloniellales bacterium
CCGCAGCCAGAGCTGCAGCCCGGTCAGGGTGACGTAGCAGCCGGCCAGCCCCAGGGCGAACCAGACCGTGCGCGACAGCAGACCGGCGAAAGTGCCGAAATGCAGCGGCGGTATCAGGCCAAAGGCCACGCTGCCCAGGGAGGGCTTCGTGCCGAGAACCGGCTTCGGTCCCAGGTGGACGCCGGTCGCCCCCTCGAAAACCTGCTGTCCGGCGGTGAGATCGCCTTCGGCCTGCGGGTGAAAGACCCTCACGCTGGCATCGGCCCGGCCCCAATGCTGCACGGAGACTCCCCGCGGCGCCGTGCCGGCGGCCTCGGCCGAGGCGGCGAGCATGGCATCCAGGTCGGCCAGGGGCGTCGGCGTCGGGTCCTCGGCCTCGGGAAGGCCGATCAGCCGCTCGATGAAGGCGACCCGGTCGCCGCCGAAGGCGACCGTGGCGATGGTCGGCAGTCCGAGCGCGATGGCGAAGCTGAGGAAGGCGCCGGTGAAGGCCAGCACGATGGCGAAGGGCAGGGCCCAGCTACCCGCCAGGTTGTGCCGGTCCCGCGCGGTCAGCAGGCGGCTCGAGAGGCGCGGCGAGAGAAAGATGTCCTTGATCAAGTGCCGGTGGATCAGAATACCGGAGATCGCCGCGGCCAGCATCAGCAGGCCGAGCACGCCGGTCGCATAGAGGCCCCAGGGATCGGGCAGGTGCAGGTTGACGTGCAGCTCCACCAGGAACTCGTCCAGGGCGCCCCAGGGGTCGGCGCCAAAGACCTCGGAGGAGAAGCCCTCGCGCTGGGCCAGCACCTCGTGGGTCAGTGGATGCAGTTCGAACAGCACCCCTTTTTCGTCCGGCTCGCCTTCGTCATTGACCGTATGGCTGTGGAGGAAGGCGACGATATGCCCGACAGAATTGTGAAAGACGCTGATGTCCTCGCGGTAGTCGGCCGGCACCTGCTCGGCCAGCGCCCGCAGCGTGCCGTCGAACGGCCGCGCGAAAGGCTCATGCGCCTTCTTGCCGCTGGCCGACCAGGAGCCGATCTCGAAGGCGAAGACGGCCACCGCCCCGGTCAGCAGCAC
>JAKSDN010000027.1 GCA_022360075.1 Kiloniellales bacterium
ATGGCGTGGTATGCCCCCTGTTCCCGCAAAGCTGCGCTCGCACTGGCCCTTGCCCTGTGTCTTCAAGTGAGCGCCGGAGCACAAGCCCAAGATACAGCGCAGCCTCTCCTCGACCCCGTCGTCCTCGCCGAGGCCCTCGCCACGCATCGGACCTTCACGGCCTTGTCGAAGGAGCTGAAGGACTCCGACAGTCTCGAGGCGCCCTTCACGCTTCTCCAGCACTACATGTTCCAGGCCTCCGACGCGGTCTCCCAGGAACGCGGGCTCCACGGCCGCGTCATCTTCATGATGAACAGCCCGAGCGCCCAGAGCGGCATCGAGATGTTCGTCTACCGCTCGAGCGCTGACGCGGCCCGGCACCTCGAGTACCTGCAGCTAACGCCGGAGAGCAGCTCCGCCGACGCTTGGCACTTCAAGACGGCCAACGTCACCGCCACGAACCGGGCTTCACGTCACACGATGACGGGCCGCTGCGCCTATGCCGACATGCCGAGCGGTACCCTGCCACGGCAGCTCCGCTGCGCCCATCACGAGGTCGATAGCCAGATTGCCGTGACAACCTACAGCTACGGGAGCGAAGGCCTCGATTTCGACGCGATGACCGACTTGATCCTGCGCAGCGGTCCGGTGCTCGGCGCCGCCCGCCGCGTGGCGAGCCGCACGGAGGCGCGGCTGAAGGCACCGGTCGCCGAGGTGGAGGACAGGGGCGAACTCGTCGCCTTCCTGCCGCCGGACGACCTGCCGCCGCTCGCGCGCGCCTTGCTGAACGCGGACTTCCAGGGCGATCTCTTTCAGGCGGTCGCGGCCCGCATGGAGGCAGCGGCTAAGGCGGGCAAATCGCTCGAGCCCTTCGGCCCGCCGAAGTTCTCCGAGTACCTCACCGCTACCGAAAGCGAGCGCGCCGCGGGCCTGCTCGCCCGCGTTGTCGTGCCCATGGACATGCATGCCCCGCAGACCGGGATCGAGCTGCTGGTCTACAACTCGACCGCCGAAGCCGTCGCCCATGCCGAGAAGACCGGCACCTGGCCCGAGGATCAGCAGGCGGAGACGACGTTCAGCATCACGCATCTCGGCAATGTCGAGTTCGACGACGGGACGGGCGACGAGATCCCTTGCACGGTCCCCATCAACCCGGGCGGCGCGTTGCGCTTCCGCTGCGTCGCCTGGGCGGAAAACAGCCGCGTGCTCAGCGTCGCGTTCCATACCGCGCAGTTGGACGAGAAGGGCGAAGCCGCCATCCACCAGGCCCACTACGACGCGGGCGCCGTCGTCGCCTTCGAAGGCCTGGCCGCGGCCTGGAAGCAAGAGCAGAACCTTGTTCCGGACGAGCGCCTTCTCGTCGGTACCGACTGCAGCGCGATCGTCGGGCCATGGCGCTGGTTCATCGGCGGCATCGCGACCTTCGAGCACGACGGCAGTGGTCACTGGAAGGCGAACCCCGACGCCGAGGTTGGTCTGAGCGCCGACTGGACCTGCGACTTCGCAACCGGCCTCTTCACCGTGACCTGGCAGCAGGGCCTGGTCGACACGCTCGCCGTCACCGCCGACGACAAGCTGAGCGGCGAGAACCAGCATGGCGTCCCGGTGACGGCCGAGCGTCACGACCCGGCCCAGGCGGCGCGCGAGGCGCAGGCCGCAGCCGCGGTCACGGTCGATCCCAAGCTGGTCGGCACCTGGAACCTGGAGATCTGGATTCCGACGCCGCAGGGCCCGGTCCCGGCGGTCTGGCACATCCGAGACGACGGAACCTACGAGGTCGAGGCCGCCCACCTCAGCCACGCCGGAACGATGGAGGCCAAGGACGGCCAGTGGAAGCTCGAGTCCCGAACGAACGACTGGAAGGACGGCGGGCGCTACGAGATGGAGGGCTGGACCGCCTTCGTCACCCACGGGACACTGGGGCCGGGGCGCTGGCACCGGAAGGAGCCGGCCCTCAAGCTGGATCTCGTCGACATGGGAACCGAGGTGCTGCCCGGAGGTCTGCCCGAGCTCGTGGGCGGCGCAGGCATCCTCGCGCGCCGCTGGCAGGCGGACGCTCACCTGGTCTCTCTGGAGCTGGACCACGAGGACAACCAGAAACGCAAGCCGGTGATCGAAAGCCGCTTCTTCTCGCCGGCGAGCGGCGGCGGCCTGGTGATCACGACCAGCCCCGAGGGCAGCGGCTTCTTCGAACACCGTGCCGTGCGCTGGGGCGAGAGCGCCATCCCCGACGGCTTCCTCGACTTGCCGCAGGCCTGGGCGACGGCCCGCCAGCACGGGCAACCGGCGCCGCTCGGCCGCGCTGACCTGCGGATCTACGAGCCGGAGGGGATCGGCCAAGTCCTGGCCTGGTCGCTGTCCTCGCAACGCGGCCACAGCGGCATCAACATCGATGCCGCCACGGGCGAGGTGCTGGAGGGCGACCTCACCGGCTACGTCGCCGCCTACAACGCGCAGTGGCAGCAGGCGGTGGCCGGCCTGCGCAAGCTCTTCGCCCGCCCCGCCCCGCGGCCGTCCTACGACTTCGGCTGGAGCTCCACCTGCTGCGACAGCGGCTCGAGCAGCAGCTACGACGATGACGGCGGTAGCAGCAGTAGCTCCAGCGGCACGGGCGCGCAAAACGCCTGGGGTGCCGGCGACATGCAGGCCTACGA
>JAKSDN010001235.1 GCA_022360075.1 Kiloniellales bacterium
CAGCACGTTGTCGAGGAAGCGCATGACATCGGCGATGAAGCCCGGCGCCTCGGCCCACTCCTCGTAGCGCTCCAGGTTGAGCGAGGAGAGGCAGCATACCGCCGTGCGATCCTGGCCCCGGTGGTCGAGGCCGGTGGGGAGCGTGATCTCGCTGCACAGGTTGGACATGCGCACGCTCAGGCCGGCCAGCTTGTGATGCTCGGGCACGGCCCGGTTCACGTGGTCGTCGAAGACGATGTAGGGCTCGCCGGTCTCGATCCGCGCGGTCAGGATGCGGATCCAAAGGCTGCGCGCCTTGATCGTGCGCACCAGGGTCTGGTCCTTGGGGCTGATCAGGACCCAGTCCTCGTCGGCCTCGACCGCGCGCATGAAGGCGTCGGAGACGACCACGCCGTGGTGCAGGTTCAGGGCCTTGCGGTTGGGGTCGCCGCCGGTCGGGCGGCGGATCTCGATGAACTCCTCGATCTCCGGGTGCGAGACCGGCATGTAGCAGGCCGCCGAGCCGCGCCGGAGCGAGCCCTGGCTGATCGCGAGCGTGAGCGAATCCATGACCCGGATGAAGGGGATGACGCCGCTGGTCTTGCCGTTGTGGCCGACCCGCTCGCCGATCGAGCGCAGGTTGCCCCAATAGCTGCCGATGCCGCCGCCGCGCGCGGCCAGCCAGACGTTCTCGTTCCAGAGGTCGACGATGCCCTCCAGGCTGTCGCCGGCCTCGTTGAGGAAGCAGGAGATCGGCAGCCCGCGTTTGGTGCCGCCGTTCGACAGCACCGGCGTCGCCGGCATGAACCAGAGTTTGGAGATGTAGTCGTAGAGCCGCTGGGCATGGGCCGAGTCGTCGGCAAAGTGCGCCGCGACCCGGGCGAAGAGGTCCTGAAAGGACTCGCCCGGCATCAGATAGCGGTCGCTGAGCGTCGCCTTGCCGAATTCCGTCAGCTTGGCATCGCGCGAACGATCCAGCCGGACCCGAATGCCGCGCTCGTTCTGGAAGGAGTCGCGGATCTGACCGTTGCCGAGAAGATCGCCGTCGAAAGCACGAGACTCGGGCGCAGCCGAACCGTCCAAGGGCCCGGCATCTTTGTCCAACGCCTTATCCACAGCTAGCGCGCCGCAACGACCCGGCTCGAGCCCAACAGAAATCCCAGACCCATCCATTCACGGCCCCCCCTCGTCCACAGCTGTGGACGGCAATATCAGTGCAAAATCGCTATATATTGAGCGAGACAACGCCCGAACCACGAAATCTAGCGGCAACAAAGCCATCCGTCATCGGGAACAAAAACAGAACATAGATCCTAGCTCGGAGTTCTGCCCCAGACAAGGCGGTCACGGAACCTCATGTTGGGTGGCCAGACTCACGGCATCGGCCGCGGAGCGGCGCTATTCTGGTGAGTCATTCAGAAGGCCTTGTTCGAAGGGAGGCATAGAGATGGCGACATTGAAACTGAACGCTTCGGGCGCGGCGGTGAAGAAGCTGCAGACCCGCCTGCAGGAGCTCGGCTTCCCCCCGGGCGAGATCGATGGGCTGTTCGGCCCGGCGACCGAGGCGGCGGTCATCAATTTCCAGCGCAGTAAGGGATTGGTCGACGACGGTAAGGTCGGGCCGCGCACGCGCCAAGCCCTGGGCCTCGCCAAGGGCAGGAAAGTCAAGCTGCCCTCGGTGGTGCCCGGCGTAACCACCGAGGTCGTCTCGCGGATGTTCCCGCAGACGCCGGTCAAGAACATCGAGAAGCATCTGCCTACGGTGCTCGGCGAGATGAAGTCGGCAGAGCTCGCCGACAAGCCCATGGTGCTGATGGCACTCGCGACGATCCGCGCGGAGACCGAGAGCTTCCAGCCGATCAGCGAGTTCCGCTCCAAGTTCAACACCTCGCCCGGCGGCCATCCCTTCGACCTCTACGACAAGCGCGAGGACCTGGGCAACCGGGGCAAACCGGACGGCGCGGCCTTCAAGGGACGCGGCTTCATCCAGCTCACCGGCCGGCACAACTACGAGATCCACGGCAAGGCGATCGGGCTCGGCGATAAGCTGGTCGAGGAACCGGACCTAGCCAACGACCCGAAGATCGCCGCCCGCCTGCTGGCGAGCTTCCTCGGTGCCAAGGAGGTCGCGATCAAGCGCGAACTCGCCGTCGGCAACCTGCGCGGCGCCCGCCGGCTGGTGAACGGCGGCAGCCACGGTCTGACGCGCTTCGAGGAGGCCTACAACATCGGCGATGGGCTGGTTGCGGAGACGTGATACGGAACTGAGACGAAGGCGTACGACCTTACGGCCGTCATTGCGAGCCGGCGCGAGCCGGCGCGGCAATCCAGAGCCACTGCTCCGGCAGCGGCCGCCTAGACTACTTCGCTGCGCTCGCAAAGACGGTTCGTTGGCAGCGGGTAACATCCGAGGCGTCTTGGAACAGCGTGGGCTCTCCAGGGGCCTTTGCTCTCACCAGGTCCACGGCGGCTCGCCAAACTCGTAATCCGTCCGCTAGATTGAGGGTCCATGTGCGGACGCTATTCCATCACCTCGCCGGTCGAGGCGCTGCGGCAGCTCTTTCTGTTCGAGGAGCTACCGAACCTGCAACCGCGCTACAACGTGGCGCCAACGCAGGAGGTGCCAGCGGTGCGCCTTTCTAAGCCCGAAGATGACGGCGAAGAGCAACCGGCTGGCAAACGCACGCTGGTCATGCTGCGCTGGGGACTGATCCCCTTTTGGGCCAAGGACGTCAAGATTGGGTACAAGACGATCAACGCGCGCGCCGAAACAGTGGCGGACAAGCCGGCCTTTCGCGAGGCCTTCAAGAAGCGGCGCTGCCTGATCCTGGCCGACGGTTTCTACGAGTGGCGCGGCACCAAGGACGACAAGCAGGCCTTTCGGATTACGCTCGCCGACGGGGGTCCCTTCGCCTTCGCCGGGCTCTGGGAGTCCTGGCGCGACAAGGCCGCGGAGCGACGCATCGAGAGCTGCACGATCATCGTCACCAACGCGAACGACACCCTGAGCGCCATCCACGAGCGCATGCCGGTCATTCTGTCACCCGGCGACCACGCCGCCTGGCTCGACCCGGCCGCCGAGCCGGAGACCTTGAAGGCCCTGCTGCGCCCCCTGCCCTCCGAGACGGTCACGGCCACCCCGGTGTCCGCCCACGTCAACAAGGTCGCCAACGACGATCCGCTCTGCCTCGAGCCGGCTGGGCCGCCGCTCGACCCGGCGGTGAAGGCCCCGCCCGCCGCCGAGGATGCTGAGAGCGCACAGGGAAGCTTGTTCTAACGCTGGCAGACTCGTCGAAAGAAACAGATCCTTCGCCGGTCATTGCGAGCCGGCGTGAGCCGGCGCGGCAATCCAGAGACGTCGCCGCGCCGGTAACAGCCTGAATTGCTTCGCTCCGCTCGCAATGACGGAGCCAGCAAAGATCGGGCGTTCTCGATGCAGCTTGGTTCACGTCGGCGGCCGGCCGATCCCGGGCATTTCCGCCTCCAGCACCTCGGCCACATCCAACATCAGCTCTTCGCCGTGCCAAGGCCCGACGATCTGGAAACCCAGCGGCAGGCTGGCCTCCGTCGTCCCGCAGGGCAGGCTGAGGGCCGGGTGGCCGGTCAGGTTGAAGGGATAGGTGTAGGGGTACCAGGCGGCGCGGATGCGCCGGCCCGGGCCGCTGGCAATCGAGACCGGGGCGTGGGGATCCTGGTCGGCCGATAGCGGCGGGGCCGTGAGGGTCGGCGAGACCAACAGGTCGTGGGTCTCGAAGGCAGTCTGCACGGCGCGGAAGGCGCTGCTGCGCGCCGCGCCGGCGTTCTGCAGGTCGACCGCGCTCCACTGCTGACCCAACTCGATCGTCTTGGCCAGCGAAGGGCCGACCGCCTCCGGGCGGGCCGCGGCCGCCTCGGCCAGGCGCGCGGCGAGCGCCGACTGCAGGATCACGAGGAAAGACTCTTCCAGGGCAACGAAGTCGAACGCGACCTCGTCCAGCGTGGCGCCGAGCGCGGCGAGCCGCCGCGTCACCGCCTCGAAGCTCGCGGCGACCTCTGGGTGGACGTCATGGTCGCCCACCTTGGCCATCACGCCGATGCGCAGACCCTCGAGACCGCCGTCGAGGTGCCGGCCCGGCGGCAACGGAGCCTGGCCGTAGGGGTCGCGCGGCGAAGCCCCGGCGACGGCCTGCCAGACCAGGCGCACATCGGCGACGCGCCGCGCCATGGGGCCGATATAGGAGTTGGCGCCGAAGAGGTCCGGCACGTGCAGGTGTGGAATCGCGCCCAGGGTCGCCTTCAGCCCGACGACGCCGCAACAGGCCGATGGGATTCGCACCGATCCGCCGCCGTCCGTGCCGAGTGCGAAGGCGCCCATGCCCGTCACCGCGGCGACTGCCGCCCCGCCGCTCGAGCCGCCGCAGGTGACCTGCGGGTCCCAGGGGTTCAGCGTGCGGCCGAAGAGCGGCGAATCGGTGAGCGCCTTGTGTCCGAACTCGGGAGTGGTCGTCTTGCCGATCAGGATCGCGCCGGCCCGCTTGAGGCGAGCCACCGGCACCGCGTCTTCCTTGGGCACCTGGTCGGCGAAGAGCGGCGATCCCATCGTGGTACGGACGCCGGCCGTCAGGGTCAGGTCCTTCACCGAGTAAGGCAGGCCGAAGAGCGGGCTTTCCGGCGTGGCGCCGGCGGCGAGCTGCGCCTCGGCGGCGCGAGCCCGTTCCAGCGCCGGCTCAGCCGTCAGGGTGATGAAGGCGTTCAGCGTGGGGTTGCGGGTCTCGACGCGCGCCAGAGCAGCCCCGACCACCTCGACGGGCGAGAGCTGCCGCGTGCGGATGGCCCCGGCAAGCGCTGTGAGGGAGAGATCGGCGATGTCGGTGATGGGCCCGTCCTCCTCAAACCATCCAGCGCCCGCCATCGACCAGGATGGTCTGGCCGGTGATGTAGCCGGCCCGCGGGCTCGCCAGGAAAGCGACCAGGGCCGCGACGTCCTCGACGCTGCCGACCCTGCCGGCTGGAACCGAGGCCTTGATCCGCTCCAGCACCTCGGGCGCCAGGCTGTCGTGGGCGCGCGTGGCGATCGCGCCGGGCGCAATGGCATTGACGGTCACGCCCTCGGCAGCCAGCTCGCGGGCCAGGGCGCGGGTGAAGCCGATCAGGCCCATCTTGGCCGCGGCGTAGTCGGCAAGGCCGGCGTCTCCGGCCAGCGCGGCGTCGGACGAGATATTGACGATGCGGCCCCAGCCGCGCGCCGCCATGCCCGACGCCACGATACGGCTGCAGCGCAGCGTGCTGAACAGCGAGACTTCGACGACCTCGCGCCAGGTCTCTTCCTCGGAGCGCTGAAAGGGCGAAGCTTTCTCGCGCGCGCTTTGACCGACATTGTTGATCAAGATCTCGACCGGACCCAAAGCCTGCTCGGCGCCGGCGAGAAAGCGCTTGGGAAATTCGGGCTCGGTGATGTCGCCGGCGAGCGCGAAGACGCCGCCACCATTCCGATCCAGGCCTCGGGCCAATTCGGATAGCGTTGCCGCCTCGCGATCCATCACTGCCAGCGCGGCACCTTCGCGGGCCAGCTCTTCGGCAATGGCCCGGCCGATTCCATTGGCCGCGCCGGTCACCGCAACAACCCGCCCAGCAAGCTGCAGGTCCAAACCGGCCTCCCCTAATGAAACGCCCGACCGCCGTCGACCGCGAGGGCGGTGCCGGTGACCAGGCTCGATTCGTGGGAGATCAGAAACAGGGCCGCCTCGGCAATCTCCTCGGGCGCGCCGA
Organism: Kiloniellales bacterium; assembly: GCA_022360075.1. Next base: position 5,728 of record JAKSDN010001235.1, read on the forward strand.
TCCGCTGCATGGCGTAGCGCCCCTTGACGGTCTCGCGCGTGACGCCGCGCGCTTCGTCGAGCCCACC
>JAKSDN010000735.1 GCA_022360075.1 Kiloniellales bacterium
ACGCCGCCGATGCTGTTCGTGACGACCTGCGTGCCTTCGGCGACCTGCTGCGCGTTGCGCGAGATCTCCTGCGTCGCCGTGTTCTGCTCCTGGATCGCCGTGGAGATGGCTTCGGCGTTCTTGCCGATGCTATCGATGATGCCGCGGACCTCGCCGATCACGCCGACCGTCGCCTTGGTCGCGCTTTGCATGCTCGAGATCTGCGTCGAGATGTCCTCCGTCGCCTTGGCTGTCTGATTGGCGAGGCTTTTGACCTCGGAGGCGACCACGGCGAATCCCTTGCCCATCTCTCCGGCGCGTGCGGCCTCGATGGTCGCGTTCAAAGCCAGCAGGTTGGTCTGCTCGGCGATGTCCTGGATCAGGTTCACCACATCGCCGATCTTCTGAGCCGCGCTATCCAGGCTCTCCACCGTATCGCTGGCCCGCTGCGCCTCGCTGATCGCTTTTGCCGTGATCTCGTTCGATTGGGAGAGTTGCCGGCTGATCTCGCCGATCGACGCGGAAAGCTCCTCGGCCGCGCTGGCCACCGTCTGAACGTTGTTCGCGGTGTTCTCCGAGGCCTCGGAAACGGCTTCGGCCTGCTTGCTCGTTTGATCGACCGTTCCGGACATCGAACGGGCCGTCTCGCGCATCTCGAACGAGGCCGAAGCGACCGACTGCAAGGCTTCTGCGACGTCCCGGTCGAAGGCGTCGCTCAACGCCTTGATGTCCTGGGACCTTCGCTCGACGATCGTCTGCTCTTCGGCGCGGCGCGCGGAGAGTTCCCTGGCCTCGTTCGCGTTGTCCTTGAAGACCTGGATGGCCCGCGCCATCTCGCCGAACTCGTCCCGACACCTCGTGCCGGTGACTTCCACCTCGATTTCGCCCTTGGCGAGCGCCGAGGTGACCTGGGTGATCTGCGCGAGAGGCGCCGTGATGCTGCGCGCGCAGAGAACGGTCAGCCCGGCTGTGACCGCCAACAGGACGAGGGTAACGGCGAGCGCGATCAGAAAGCCGAGCTGGGCAGCGTCGCCCTTCTCGCCGGCGAGGCTGCGGAGATCCGCGGACAGCCTGTCTTCGACCTGCTTCAGGAGGTCGATCTTCTTGGTGATGGCATCGAACCAGTAGGTGCCTTTGATGCCTTGCAGCTCGCCGCCGAAGGCGCTGGCGATGGCGATCTCGCGCAGGCGCTCGACCTCTTCGACGACCTCGCCCGCGAGCGTCTGCTCGAAGAATGCGCGCTGCTCGGCGCTGGCCAGGGCGCGGAAGTTCGACAGAAAGGCTTCCTGCTGCGCGATCAGCCCCACGAAGCGGCTGTGGACCTTGGCGGCGAAGTTGCCTTTGCCGAATCCGTTCGCGCCCATGGCCCGCTCGATGCCCGCGCGCTCCTTAGCCTGCAACAGGTTGATGTAGGCGGTGATGGCGTTGCTCAGGGCACCCTCCCGGCTGAGCACGGCCATCTCCGCGATGATGCCGAGCAGGCGTTTGATGGTGCCCGTGTAGTACTTCGCCATGCCACCGACCTTGAGGGCGAGGCCGTCGACCTGCGTGCGGATCGAATCGAGCTGAGCGACCGCGTCCTGGGCCTCCTTGACCCGGCCGGCGAAAGTGCCGCCGTAGGCGTCTTGATCGAACACGGCGAGCACCTCGGTGAAGCGCTGGAGCGCGCCATCGGTAAGCAGGCGCTGGTCGGACAGCCGAGACCCGAATGCGTCATCGCCGCCGGAGCCGATGAATCCGGCCGAGTTGCCGCGTTCCTTCTGAAGCTCGTGGACGAGGCCGCTGACGTCCGGTGCCAATCTCGCCAGCGCATCGAGATCGGCCATCTCGGAGGCCACGCGGTTCTGCTGCCAGACGGCGTAACCTGAAAAGACCAAAAGCCCCAGGACCGGCAAAGCCAAAGCCAGCATGATCCTGACGCTGATCTTGAGATCGTTCACCTTTGCCAGCACCTCAACCTCCTCGGCCAGGGACGAAGACGAGCATTCAGGAACTCTTCTTGCCAAAACCCTATGAAATAAAGGTGACCAGAAAGAACTATATCTATTGTTTTATCCGCTATCGTTTTACCTCAAACGGTTGAACGGCATTCGGATCCCATCGTCCTCGGCCGCGCCAAAGCGGGGTGCGGCGATGTCAGGACTGAATTCTTGGCCGGCCTTGCCAGCGGGCCGGACCGCCCCTAGCCTCGCGGACGACCGCTGTTCCGGAGTGAGGTGCCTTGAACGACCCGTCCACGCTCTATCGGGGCGACGCTGAGCTCGACGCGCTTCTGCAAGCCGCCGCGAGCGACTTGGATGCCGCCGACGTGAGGGATCTGCTCGGCGGTGTTCTGGCCGCGCCGACGCCGCTTGATCCGGACGCCTGGATGGCCTTGGTGGCGGCCTCGCCCGAGCCGGCGCTGCGCGAGCAGCTGCGCGCGCTCAAGCAGCGGATGGCCGGCGAGCGCCGAGCGCCGTCGGCTCCTGCCGACCACGCCGAGAGAGTTGCGGCGCTCCGGGCCGAGCTGGCGCGCCGCGGCCTCGACGGCTTCCTCGTGCCGCGCGCCGACGAGCACCAGGGCGAGTACGTGCCGCCGCGCGCCGAACGGCTGGCCTGGCTGACCGGCTTCACCGGCTCGGCGGGTCTCGCCGTGCTGCTGGCCGACAAGGGCGTGATCTTCGTCGACGGCCGCTACACGATTCAGGTCGAGCAGGAGGTCTCCCGCGCCTTGTTCGAGCCGCAGCACCTGGTCGAGGCGCCGCCGGACAAGTGGCTGGCGGCCAATCTGACCAGCGGCACGAAGCTCGGTTTCGATCCCTGGCTGCACACGGAGGATCAGGTCACGCGCGTCAAGGCAGCGGCGGAGAAGGCCGGCGCCGAGCTCGTGGCCTGCGCGGAGAACCCGCTTGACGCGGTCTGGCCGGATCAGCCGCCGCCGCCGATCACGCCGATCGTCGCCCTGGACCTCGCCTTCGCCGGCCGCGGCCTGGCCGAGAAGCGCGCCGAGGTCTGCGAGTCCCTGAGCAAGGCCGGCGCCGAGGCCGCGGTGATCTCGCAGCCGGATTCGATCGCCTGGCTGCTCAACGTGCGCGGCGGCGACGTGGAGCATACGCCTTTGCCGCTGTCCTTCGCCCTGCTCGACGCCGAGGGCCGGCTCGACTGGTTCGTCGAGCCGCGCAAGCTCGCCCCCGGCCTCGAAAGCCACCTGGGCAACAGCGTGGCGCTACGTCCGACCGTCGGGCTCGGGCCCGCACTCGATGCCCTGGGCGCGGCCGGCAAGAAGGTCCTGGTCGATCCCGCCGCGACCGGCGCCTGGGCCTTCGAGCGGCTACGCGCGGCTGGCGCCAAGCTGGTCAAGGCGCCCGATCCCTGCCAGCTCCCGAAGGCCAAGAAGACCGACGCGGAGCTCGAGGGCGCGCGTGCCGCCCATCGCCGCGACGGCGCCGCCGTGACCCGCTTTCTCGCCTGGCTCGCCGCCGAAGCGCCGGCCCGCGCGGCGGGCGGAGAGGGCGGCCTTACCGAGCTCGAGGTCGCCGAGCGGCTGGCGGGCTTCCGACGCGAGAACGAGCACTTCCGTGACCTCTCCTTCGATACCATCTCGGGCGCCGGGCCGAACGGCGCCATCGTGCACTACCGGGTCGATGCCGCGAGCAACCGGCGCCTGGGGCTGGGCGAGCTCTATCTCGTCGATTCCGGGGCGCAGTATCTCGACGGCACGACCGACATCACGCGTACTGTGGCGATCGGCGAGCCGAGCCGGGAGATGCGGGAACGCTTCACCCTGGTGCTCAAGGGCCATATCGCCCTGGCGACGGCGCGTTTTCCCAAGGGCACGACCGGCAGCCAGCTCGACGTCCTGGCGCGCCTGCCGCTCTGGCGGGCGGGCCTGGACTTCGACCACGGCACCGGCCACGGCGTCGGCAGCTACCTTGGCGTCCACGAGGGACCGCAGCGCATCTCGAAGCTGCCGAACAGGACCGCGCTCGAGCCCGGCATGATCCTCTCCAACGAGCCCGGATA
>JAKSDN010001065.1 GCA_022360075.1 Kiloniellales bacterium
CGTCCGGCCCTTAAGCCTTTGGCAATGCTTCCTTGCGAAGACTCCTTCCGACAGGACTAGGAGCAGCGTTCCAGGTAGTGAGGACCCGATGACGAGATCCAGGCTGGCACTTCTTGGTGCTTTGGTGATGGCGCAAGCGGTCTGGGCTGGGGCGGCCGCCGCCGATGTTGGCCGCTATCAGTTGATCCCCGACGCCCTCGTGCCCGGGAAGGGCGGAAAGCTCCAGGAGCGCACGGTCCTGCTCGACACGACATCAGGCCTGACCTGGATGATCGCCCCGGGCGGCGCCGACGCGAAGTCGGCCAAGCCGAGATGGGTGCCGCTGGAGATGGAAGGCTTCGAACCGATCGAGGCCGCGGGCGATTCCGGCCGGAACACCATCCAGCGCTCCTATGCCAGCCCTCGGCCCGTCACCCGCGGCGGTCAGCCCTTCAACTGGCATTACGATACCGATCCCTAATCGCGTGGATCCGCTCTGACTCTGAAGTTTAGAGCAAGATGACGTGAGGTCGGTTCGATCTCTCGTCATCTTGCTCTAGGCCCCGACAGAGGCCTTTCCGACTCATCCAGCCTTTCCGGTCGCCAGAGTCGCCGACCGGATGATTCGTTCGCCGCTCGGCCTCGTAAAGAGTCCTGAAGAGGGCTCGTCAGCGAGGCTTTCGTCGCTCGCTGCGGCACCATCGCGTGCTGCTGCTCGAGGCCGAGGAAAATGCGCTAGCGTTCCGACTCATTCAAAAGGTACCGATCTTTCGCATGGTATGCGCCTCACGGACCCAATTCGTTGGGGATCTTTTGAATAAGTCGGAGCACTAGGTCCTCCGTCCGAACCTCGGGCGGCGTCAGGTCGGCAGCGATGCTGTCGCGCTCGAACCGGCCGACCAGTTGATGGGCAGCACGAAACGGCAGGTCATAGCGCGGAACCCGATCGGTTATAAGCACTCTGCGTTTACCCTTGGATCAAAAAGGGTCAGTTCATTGACTCGATGGTATGAGATCACGGTCCGTTCGATCTCGAGTCCCGGATTTTGCGAGTGAATCTATGCGCGCCAGCAAGCTGCCAGGTGCTTGTCTCCGTGGTCGGTTAGGGGCGGTTCCTCGGTGGCGCATTTTGGGATCGCGATCGGGCAGCGCGTGTGAAAGCGGCATCCGGCTGGCGGATTCGTAGCGCTGGGCAGGTCGCCCTCGAGAAACACGTGCGATCGGTTTTTCTCTAGGACTGGGTCCGGAATTGGAACGGCGCTCATCAGCGCCTTGGTATAGGGATGCACCGGTCGACGGTAGAGATCCCCGCTGTCCGCGATTTCGACGATCTTGCCCAGGTACATCACGGCAACCCGGTTCGAAATGTGCTTCACCACGTTAAGGCCGTGCGCGATGAAAAGGTAGGTAAGCCCGAGCCTTTCCTGCAGGTCTTCGAGCAGATTGATGACCTGCGCCTGAATCGACACGTCGAGCGCGGAAACCGGTTCGTCGCAGACGATGAACTCCGGCTCGACGGCCAAGGCACGGGCGATGCCTATGCGCTGCCGTTGGCCGCCCGAAAACTCGTGCGGAAAGCGCGTCATCATGCTCTCGCTGAGGCTGACGCATTCGAGAAGCTCGCGCACCCGATCTCGTACCTCGGAACCGGTTCTCAGCCCATGGACCCTTATCGGCTCGGCGATTGCCTCCTCCACCGACATTCGCGGATTGAGCGAGGCATAGGGATCCTGAAAGATCATCTGCAGGCGCCGCCGGTAGGGCCACATCTGCTTCCGATTTAGGTTTGTGAGTTCGCTGCCATGAAACCGAACTGAACCGGACGTCGGCCGATGCACCTGCAGGATCGCCCGACCCGCGGTAGACTTGCCGCAGCCGGATTCTCCGACCAGCCCGAGCGTCTCGCCCTTGCGAATTTCGAAATTTATCCCGTCGACCGCCTTCACCGAGGCAACCTGCCGCTGTATGACGATGCCTCGGGTCACCGGAAAGTGCATCTTCAGATCGCTTACCTCAATGAGCGGCTGCATTGACGCACTTCCTATCGCTGCGACTCGAGCGGAGATGATCCGTGTGTCGAGACCGGATCCGAGACGGCATGCGGTAGCCCCGGGCCGATGTCGAAGTGACACGCCGCCTTGTGCATGGATGCAACAGTCCTCAGTGCAGGCACTTCCCTTTGGCAGCGCTGGCGGGCAAATTCGCATCTCGGCGCAAATGAACAGCCATCGATTTTCTTGCCGAGGTCCGGCGGCAAGCCAGGCAACGGCACAAGCCTTTGGTGGGTCTCCTCGTCAAGCCGCGGCACGGAACGCAAGAGCCCGATGGTGTAGGGCATTCGCGGCCGGGCGAAGATCTCCTCGGTCATACCCGATTCAACGATCCGCCCGGCATACATGACGTTGATACGATCGGCCAAACCCGCGACGACACCTAGGTCGTGTGTAATGATGATTACCGCCATGTCGAGATCGGCCTGCAACTGGCTGATGAGGCGCAGAATCTGTGCCTGGATGGTGACATCCAGCGCAGTCGTCGGCTCGTCTGCGATCAGCACCTTCGGGTTGCAAGACAGGGCAATGGCGATCATCACGCGCTGGCGCATCCCGCCGGAAAAGTGATGCGGATAGTCATCGATGCGCCGATCCGGCTCGGGTATGCCGACGATGGAAAGGAGTTCGATGGCGCGCGTGCGAGCCTGACGGGCACTCATGCCCATGTGCAGCCGCAGCGTTTCGGTGATCTGCCGGCTGACCGGCACGACGGGGTTGAGCGAGGTCATCGGATCTTGGAAGATCATAGCGATTTCTCTGCTGCGAACGTGGCGCATCTGCCTCTCACTGAGTTCGAGCAGGTTGCGACCCTCCAACAGAATCTTGCCGCCGGCAATGAACCCCGCCGGCTTCGCTAGCAGTCGCATGATCGACAGCGAGGTGACCGATTTTCCCGATCCCGACTCGCCGACAATGCCCAAGGTCTCTCCGCGGTCGAGGCTGAAAGACACGCCGTCGACTGCACGTACGATGCCGGCCTCCGGGGTGCGGAAATGCGTCTGAAGACCGATGACCTCAAGAAGTGGTGCCATCCTGCCACAATCCCGATCCTTGGTTATCAATGGGCGGGCTAGGCGGTCTTTTCACCCGTACCCGCCGCCTGGTTTCCCTCCAGCAGAAAGACGATGACGCGATACCATCCTGCGGCGCGAGAATGTGCTCTATCTCAGCTTCCAAGAAACCCCGCGGCACAGCAAGCGTGTCTCCCTCGGCAACCAGATCGCCGCACTCGAAGAAGCAGGAACCACCTCGGATCGCGCCGATGGAGCGGTAGGTCCTCACTTCGTCGAACCGGCAAGGAACGTTGATCGACGCAACGAGAGTCACGTTTTCTTCCGTGCAGAGCATGCCGTGCTCGACAGAAGGGACACCTGCCTCGAGGCAGGCCTTGAGCGCGGGGCCGCCATGGATATGTGCGGCGACGTTACGCTCGTTGCGTCGATCAACGTGCCGCAAAACAGGTACATGGTCATGATTTCCCTCTGGCTCTGAAAGAAATGGCACGCCGCCTGTGGAGCGGCGTGCCTAGTGCGCCATGCTGTTACTGGAGCTTCACGGTCGAGTTAATGATGTACTCGTCGAGACGGGGTACGAAACCTTCCACATTGGCGCGCAGACCGATGAGTTGCGGCTCGTAGTAAAGCGGCAACGCACCGCCGAACTCCTTGCGCTGCAAAGCCTGGCCCTGCTTGAAGAGCTCAGCCGCCTTTCCATCGTCCAGTTCGACGGACGCCGCCTCGATGATCTTATCCATCTCGGCATTGGCGTAGCTGTTGATCGCATTGGGTGAGTAGAAAAACGAAGACCAATGCTTATGCGGGTTGATCGTGAAGTCAGTGAAGCCGATGAAAGAAAGGTCGTAGGCGCCATCATTGTACTTCGGGATGTAGGATGAAAAAGCCAGCGTCTCGACAACCGTATTGATGCCGACGGCCTCCAGCATGCCGCCAATGGCTTCCGTCACCTGCTTATCCATGGAATAGCGCCCCATGGGTCCACCCAGTTTGATCGGCTCGCCCTTGTAGCCAGCCTCCTTGAGGAGAGCCTTCGCGCGTTCCGGATCATAAGCGTAAACCGGAAGGCTGGCGTCGTATCCAATCGTTCCGGGAGGGGAGATCGAGTTGGCGGCCTTGGTTGTCCCCCCGAGAAGGTGGTCGACGATACCCTGCCGATCGATCGCCAGGGAAATGGCCTGCCTGAACTTGCGCTTCGCCATCAGGGGATTGCGAAAGTTCATCACCAGGAAATTGACACGCAGCGTCGGTGTGTAGACGACCTGGAGTTCCTTGTTCGAGCGCAGGATGTCCAATTTGTCGGGTGGCAGATTCTCGGCGACGTGCACCTCACCGGCCTCGAGAGCGGCGAGGCGGGTAGAGGTTTCCGGCATGATGCGGAACGTGATCTTGTCGGCTTCGCCGGCTGTGCCCCAATAGTCCGAGTTCTTTTCGATGACCACCTGCCCGTTCGGCACATAGGATGCGACCTTATAGGGGCCGGTGCCGATCGGCTTTTTCTCGAAGTCGGGCGACTTCGCGGCTTCCGGCGCGACGATCGAAACCTGCACGAGCTGGTTGAGCAGGCCTCGGGTTTTCTTCTTGGTTTTGATCAACAACTCGTAGGGCGCTGTGACCTTCACGGATTCGATGTCGCGGACCCAGAGCTTCAGATTTGTGATGAATGTTTCGTCCTGAATGCTGGTGATGGTGTAGGCCGCCGCCGCCGCATCGAGGGTCTCTCCGTTATGGAACTTGATCCCCTTGCGAATCTTGAACAGAATCTCCGTCGGGCTGATCCGCTCCCAGGATTCGGCAAGCAACGGAACAAGCTCGACTTTGCCGTCTTTTTCAGCGCGGAACACCAGCGGCTCGAAAACGTGGGCGTTGATGCTGTAGCCCTGTGCCACCCATGTCTTCCTCGGATCGAGGGTAGATGGATCGGCCCCCGATGCCACCGAAAGCTCGAAGGCCATCGCGGGCGGGGCAACGCTCAAGAAAGTCGACCACAGCAGCACGCCGCCGAGCAATGCCAATGTTCGGAATGGTTTGATCAACATAACATTCTCCCTGGTTGCATAGCTGTTAGGAAAGCCCGTATTGGGGATTGCCCGGATCGGACGTCAGAGTCCTTCTCGAACCTCCACAGGGATGGCTTCCGCGCAGATTTCACCCGCATGGGTGGGGAAATAGTTGCACCGCAGCGCAACGATGCAGGAATCTTCGTACGGGTTGCGAATTTCCTCGACCGTCTCGCCGTGCAGGTCGATCATCCGCGCGATCAGCTCGCCCTTGGGCAGGATGTCGCCGAAATTGCATGCCGGTACGAAAAGGCCGCCTTCGCGGTTGTGTATGAAACTGCCACCGCTGACGATGGTGTATTGGTCTCGGATGGGTGGTTCGCCAGACAGAACGCCTGCCGCCTGCATGAATCCCCGGATTGCGAGGAGGTAGTTGTCGAGGTGCTGCTGGGTGAAGGTGCCGCCGCCGCACTCGACCGTGACCGTGGGAACTTTATGGCGCAGGGATTCAGCGGTTACGGTTCCGCCTGATTTATGAGCTTCCGGCACCCGCCAAATGATCTCGACGCCGACGCGTTTCGCGAGTTGTTTCGAGCGAGAAGCGGCGTCTGTTCCGTCATCCTTGTAGATGACGAAGAACGGAGTCTCGATGCCGATACCACCGCTGTGGAGGTCGACCATATAGTCTGCATACTTTTCCAGATGCTCGCCGATGACCGAGGCGAGTTGGAAGCTATGGCTACCGCCCGGATCCCCTGGGAAGATGCGGTTGAGGTTCTGCCCGTCGATCGAAGAGAAGCGAGAGCGGAAATTGAACGATGCCGGATTCGCAACGGGCACTGCAACGATGGTTCCGGACAACGCATCGAGGTCGAGGTCACGCATGAACTCGATGATCGAGGCGGCACCGCCGTATTCGTCGCCGTGAATGCAGCCCTCAAGCCAGACGATCGGCCCGTCCTTGCGTCCACTGGCGATAAACACAGGCAACCGAAGCGGCGACCCATCCGCCATACTTCCCACCCGCAACTCGCCGCGCTCCAACTTTCCGGGCTTCGCCTCGGCGCTTCCCACAACGATTGCCATTTGCCGTCCTCCTTGGTTGGTTAAACCTGTTGTCTTCGCAGGGCTGGCGCCGCAGATGCCGTTGGCGCGCGACTACGTCGTGTCGACGAAGACGGCGCGACCGCGGCGGCCCAGCGAGAAAAACCTCGCAAACCACCACCTCCACCGCCCGCTGAGGTTCGTAACGTCGGATCGAGAAGGTCCCGGAGGCCGTCGCCTAGGATGTTGAAGCTGAGCGCGGCTAGCATGATCGCGACACCCGGGAAAACCGAGAGCCACCAGGCGTCGCGCACATACTCGCGGCCGTCAGCGAGCATCGAGCCCCAGGTCGGAATACTGGCGGGTACGCCGAGGCCGAGGAAGCTCAGCGACGACTCCGCAATGATCAGCGCTGCCACTTGAAACGAGGTCACCACCAGGAACGAGGCGAAGACGTTGGGCAGGATGTGTCGGAAGATGATGCGACGGTCGGGAATGCCCAATACGCGCGCCGCCTCGATGAATTCCCGGTTGCGCAATAGCAGGACGTCCCCGCGTACGACCTTCGCGTAGTTGATCCAGCTGGTAATGGCGAGCACCAGGATCACGTTCATCACACTCGGCCCCAGGATCGTGACGAGCGCGAGCGCGAGGAGCAGGAACGGGAAGGCCAATTGCATGTCTGTAAATCGCATGATCACCGCGTCGGTCCGGCCGCCGTAGTATCCGGAGATCAGGCCGAGAAACAGGCCAACCGTCCCGCCGAACACGACGGCGAGCACGCCGACCAGGAGGGACAGGCGAGAGCCATGGATCAGCCGCGCCAGCGTGTCGCGCCCGAGATGATCGGTTCCGGCCCAGTGGATCACCCCCTTGGAATCGACCCAGCCAGGTGGTTTCAACCGGTTGAAGAGGTTCTGGGCATTGACATTGTCCGGCGCCAGCCAGGGAGCGAGCAGCGCCGTCGACACCAGCGCCGCCAGCACGACGATGGCGATGGCGAACATCGGGCGGGTGCGGAGGAACGGAAGCAGTTTCATCTTGGCGGAGTCAGTTGTAGGTCACGCGCCGATCGAGGATGGCGTAGATGACGTCCACGATCAGGTTGGTCACGACAAAGACGAGCGCCGAAACGACGATCATCGCCTGGACCACCGGATAGTCCCGCGCGCCGATGGAGTTGACGAGAAGATTGCCGGCGCCGGGCCAGGCGAACACGGTTTCGGTAATGATCGCACCGCCGAGCAGCGTGCCGACCTGTAGGCCGAGAACCGTCACGACCGGCGCAAAGGCATTGCGCAGGGCATGACGCAGGATCACCGACCGTTCCGACAGGCCTTTCGCACGCGCGGTGCGAATGTAGTCCTGCCGCATCACCTCGAGCATGCTCGACCGCATGATCCGTGCAACGAGTGCGGTCTGGGCGGCCGCCAAGGTTATGGCGGGCAGGATCAGATGGCGAAAACTGCCGTGCCCCGATGTCGGTAGCAACCTTAGCTGCACGGACATGACAAGGATCAGCATGATTCCGAGCCAGAACACCGGCACGGATTGGCCGATCAACGCGAAGCCGCTGAGCAGATGGTCGGCCCAGCTACCCTTCCGCGCCGCGGCGACGGCGCCAAAAGGCACCGAAATGACGACTGTCAGGAAC
>JAKSDN010000971.1 GCA_022360075.1 Kiloniellales bacterium
AAAAGGCCGACGGGGCCGGCGGTCGTCCGGGCCGGCTCTTTGCGGTCGGCCTGGGCTGCGAGCTCTCCCACGCCCGCGACCTGGCCTACAGCGACGGCCTCGATCTCGAGGCGGAATCCGCGGTCGTGCCGGTCGGCATCACCTGCCGCCTTTGCGAGCGCAGCGATTGCCAGCAGCGGGCCTTCGCGCCGATCCTGCCGAGCCTGCACGGCGAGCCCACCGCGGCGGGTTGCTGAAGGCCTGGCGCCGGCGAAGATCCTCCAGCTCCTTCGGCGCCGCTTTGGCCGAGGTACGGAATTCACAATCTTCACAATATTACTCTCCTAAAATGTAATTTATCGACACGATTTTCTAATATAATTCAATAGCTTGTTGACAGTTTTTGGGATTTGTAAAATCATCTTCAGCGATAGCTGCACTCGATGGTGAGTGTTGGGTCGAGCCGGATCGGGCGTCGAAGCTAGCTTTGAGGAGCACAGATATGACTTTCGTGAAGAAGAATCCCTGGATCCTGCTGGTCACGGTTTTCGCAATCCTGGTCGCGGTCGGCATCGCGACCACGTGACGGCTCCGTCGGGCGGCCTCTTTCGGTTGCTGCGGAAGAGGTCGCAAGGCTCAGACGCCAAGACATTCTCCCAAGGCGCCCGGCGCTAGGCGCCGTTCCTGCTTCCCTCTCTTTATTCCTCCGGTCATCACGTTTCCGTCCGGTGTCCATGACAAGGCCGGGCGGATTGCGTTAGCCTGCCTGACGACCGGCCGCATCCAAGCTCGAAACCGGCAAACAAGGTCCGCGCGGCCCGGCGAAGGGGAGGGGCGTGACGGATGGCCTTTTCGGTGCTCGTGGTCGACGACGAGCCGAACATCGTTCAGTCGCTTGAGTTCCTAATGAATGCCGCGGGCTTCGAGGTGCGCGTGGCGGCGGACGGCGACCGGGCCTTGCAGGCGGTCGAAGCGAAGGTCCCCGACCTGGTCCTGCTCGACGTGATGATCCCGGGGCGCGACGGCTACGAGGTCTGCCGGGCGATTCGCGCCAACGAGGCCTGGCGCGACGTGCGCATCATCATGCTGACCGCCCGCGGACGCGAAAGCGAGCGCGACAGGGGTATCGAGCTCGGCGCCGACGAGTACATCACCAAACCCTTCTCGACGCGCGATTTGGTGGAGCGCGTCAAGCTCTACGCGGCCCAAGCCGGCGCGGCCTGAATCGGCCGCAAGCTATCGGACGAGCGCCCGCGAGAGGGCCTCGGCCGCCGCCTCGACGCCCGCTCTGTCGACGTCCAGGTGAGTGACGGCTCGCATCCGTGTGGGACCTTCGACCCCGATGCGCACGCCGTCGGCTGTAAGCGCGGCGGCGACATCGCTCGCGCTCTTCCCCGTGTCCTCGAGGTCGAAGAAGACGAGGTTGGTCTCCACCTCGGCGGGGTCGAGCCTGACTCCGGGCAGGACGGCGATGCGGGCGGCAAAGGCGCGGGCGTTGTCATGGTCCTCGGCCAGGCGCGCGACGTGGTGGTCCAGGGCGTGGAGTCCGGCGGCGGCGAGGACGCCCGCCTGGCGCATCGCGCCGCCGAGCCTTTGCTTCCATTGCCAGGCCCGCTCGACGAAATCTGCTGTGCCTGCCATCACGGCTCCCGCCGGGCAGCCGAGACCCTTCGAGAGGTCGAGCCACAGGCTGTCGAAGGGCGCGGCAAAGGCGCGCGCCTCGATGCCCGTCGCCACGGCCGCGTTGAGCAGCCGGGCGCCGTCCATGTGCATGAGGAGCCCGGCTTCGCGCGCGCCCTCGGCGACCGCCTCGATCGCCGCCAGAGGCCAGATGCGGCCGCCGCCGCGGTTGACTGTCTGCTCGAGCGCGACCAGCCGCGTGCGCGGTGCGTTGCGCTTGGCCGGCCGGACCGCGGCCCTGACCTGATCGGGAGTAAAGATCCCCGTCGGCGCCTGGAGAGGTCGGGTCTGCACGCCGGCCAGGGCGGCGACGCCCGCGGCTTCCGATGCGAAGATGTGGGCGAGCTCGGCCGCCAGGATCTCGTCGCCCGGCGCGCAGTGCACCAGGATCGCCACCTGATTGGCCATGGTGCCGGACGGCAGGAAGAGCGCCGCCTCCTTGCCCAGGAGATCCGCGACGCGTGCACAGAGGCGGTTCACGCTCGGGTCGTCGCCGCGCTGCTCGTCGCCGACCTCGGCCTCGGCCATGGCCGCGCGCATGCCCGGGGTTGGCCGGGTCTGGGTGTCGCTCAGCAGATCGACGCGGATCGCCGGGTTCATGGTCTCGGCTCCCCGCCGGTCAGACCAGGCGCAGCGCCCGGAGGAAACGGTCGAGGTCGTCCTCGCTGTTGTAAAAGTGCGCCGCGACCCGCAGGTGGCCGTCCTTCTCGCTGACCACGACCGAGCGCTCGCGCAGGCGGGCCACGGCCTCGCTGGCGCGTCCGCCGACGTCGAAGCTGACGATGCCGGCGCGCTCGGCCCAGGGTCGGGGCGTGCGGACCTTGATCTGGACCTCCTCGGCGCGCTCGATGAGGTGGGTCGTGAGCGCACAGACCCGCGCCTCGATGTGGTCGAGGCCGATGTCGCGGATGAAAGCGGCCGAGCGCCGCTGGACCCAGGCGCCGAGGAAGTTGGGGTTGCCGTACTCGAAGCGGTGCCCGTCGTGCGCCAGCTCGGGCGCGGGCTGCGTGCGGTCGTTCGAGGTGAAGCTGAACTTCGCGGCATAGGGCGGGGTGATGGTCTCGATCATCTCGGGCGTCGCATAGAGGAAGCCGGCGCCGGCGAGGCTGAACTGGGCCTTGTGGCCGCCGGCGACCAGGGCATCGACGCCCAGCGCGGCAATCGGCGTGGCGAGAACGCCGACCGCCTGGATGCCGTCGACCACCAGCTTGATGTCGCGCTCGCGGCAGAAGGTCGAGAGGCTTGCGAGATCGGCGCGGTAGCCGTTGCCGTAGGTGACCCAGGCGGTGGAGAGGATGCGGGTGCGCGCATCGACAAGCTCCCGGTATTGCTCGAGGGTGACGCGGCCTTCCGCGTCCGGCTCGGCCACGCGCAACTCGATGCCGCGGTGCCGGAGATGGCGCCAGGGCAGGGTGTTGTTCTCGTGCTCGGACTCGCTGATCACCACGTTGTCGCCCGGATGCCAGGGAAAGCCCTGCGCGATGATGTTCATGCCCTCCGAGGTGTTCTTGATCAGGGCCAGGCATTCGGGCGGCGCGCCGAAGACCTCGGCCACGGCGCGGCGGGTGCCCTCGACCCGCTCCATCGAGAAGGCGTTGCCGCCGGCGTTCTCGTAGACGTCGCTCAGCCAGTCGTGCATTGCCCGCTCGACCTCGCGCGGCAGGATCGCCTTGCGCGCGATGTCGAGATAGACGAAGCGCTCCGTGGTCGGGAACTCGCGCCGGATCGCCTCCCAGTCCGGCGGTGACGCCGCACCGTCGTCGTTCGCATTTTCGAGCGAAGGCTTGGCCTGTGTCACCATGGAGGAGCCCTTTCCGGAATCGCCGATGTCACTGCGTGAGGATCTG
>JAKSDN010001315.1 GCA_022360075.1 Kiloniellales bacterium
CGGGCACGCCCGTGATCGCCGCCGCCCATTCGGGCGACTTTTTTGCGCCATCATCCGTGCCATCGAGATAGTGCGCGAAGGCGTCGAGGCCGACGCAGTGGGTCTCGCAGAAGCCGAGGTCGGCCAGGCCTTCCTCGATCAAAACCTGGGCCATGGCCAGCATCATCGCCGTGTCGCTGTTCGGGCGGATCGCAATCCACTCCGCCTCGAGCTCCGGCATGCAGTCGGCGCGGTTCGGGCTGATCGAGACGAACTTCACGCCAGCGGCATGGGCCTGGCGGATCAGGCCCGGCACCTCGTGGGCTCCCGGCCCGCCCGGCGTGACGTCGAGGTTCTTGCGCGCCAGCCCGCCGAAAGCGATGACCAGTTCGCCCTCGGCGGCGACGGCATCCCAACCGGTGGTCGGCCCGGCGATCGCCTGCACCGAACCGAGGATGTGCGGCAGCAGCACCAGGCCCGCGGCGACAGAGTAGTTCTCGCTCTGGTCCGTGAAGCCGCCGATCACGTTCAGGAAGCGCTGAAGCTGGCTCTTGGCGTGGTGGAAGCGGCCCGCGCTCGACCAGCCGTAGGAGCCGCCGAAGATGCCGGTATTGCCGTGGCGCGCGATGGTGTTCTGCAAGGCCTCGGCGACCAGGTCGAGCGCGGTATCCCAGGATACGGTGACGAAAGGATCGGCTCCGCGCCGCGCCCCGGCGGTCGGCCCGTTGTCGAGCCAGCCCTTGCGCACGGCGGGCTTGGTCACGCGGTTCGGCGCGTAGACGCCGTCGAGCCAGGCGCGCAGGGAGGCCGGCGGCTCGGGGTCCTTGGCGAAAGGCTCAATACCGACCAGGTGGCCGTCCTCGACCAGGGCGGAGAAGGCGCCCCAATGGCAAGCATGGGGGACGGCGCGAGGGCTCATCGCGTTCCCTGCGCGGCATCGTCCAGATCGATCAAGGGCGCCTCGAGGCTCTCGTAGCTCAGCGAGACACGCCATCCGGCATCGACGGGCAGCGTGACACCCGTGACCGCCGAGGCCTCGTCCGACAGCAGGAAGCGGATGCAGGCGGCGACCTGCTCCGGCGTGACCAGGATCTTGAGCGCGCTTTGGTCGCGGATCGCCGCGCGGCTGCGATGGCCGCTCTCGATCCGGTCCAGGATCGGCTTGGTCATGGTGTAGGTGGGCGCCACCGCGTTGACCCGAACGCCGCGCGGGCCGAGCTCGGCGGCGAAGAACTCGGTCGCCCCGACCACGGCGTACTTGCTGGTCACGTAGGCCGGCGCCGGGATCGGCCGCAGCCCCGCGGTCGAGGCGATGTTGACGATCGCGCCGCCGCCGGACGCGGCCATGCGCCAGCCGAACTCGCGGCAGGCCAGGTAGAGACCCCTGTAGTTCACCGCGTGGACGTCATCGTGCAGCGCGGTGGGCTGGGCCCGCGAGGTCGAGACCGGCGTGATGATGCCAGCCGAATTGACCAGCTTGTCCACCGGGCCGAAGCGTTCCTCGGCTGCCTCGGCCAGCGCCGCGATGCTCTCGGCCGCGCGGATATCGACTTGGCGGAACCAGGCGCTGTGCCCTTCGGCGAGGAGCTGCGCGGCGGCGGCCTCGCCGGCCTCGGGGTCCAGATCGGCGATGGTCACCGGCAGCCCGTCGCGGGCGATCGCGCGCGCCGCGGCGATGCCGATGCCACCGGCTCCTCCGATGACGACGGCGGCGCTCATACGGCCTTCGAGACCGCCTCGTCCTCGAGCACCACGCCGGGGCCGGCCACGAAGAGCGACTTCGTATCGCGCACATGGCGGCGCAGCCGCCGCTCGGCGGCATCGGGATCGCCCGTGGCGATCAGTTCGCGGATCTCCTGATGCGTGTTCCAGGATCGCTCGATGAGCTGGATGTCCAGCGACAGCGCGGTGCGCAGGGCCGCCATCTTCGTCGCCACCAGCATGTTCGCGTCAACGAGGTAGGAGTTCTCCGAGGCCGCGACGATCGCGGCATGCAGATCGGTGTCGAGGCTCAGGTAGCGCCGCACGTCGCGGCGCGCGACGGCCTTCTCCATGGCCGCGATCACCCGCTCGACGGCATCGCGCAGGCCGGCCAGGTTCAACCGCATGGCCTGGAGGATCGCGCCGCCTTCGATGATCTCGCGAAAGTCCACCATGCGGTCCAGTTCATCGCGCGTGACGGTGAAGACGCAAGTGCCGCGAAAGGCGTTGTGCACGACGAGGCCTTCGGCCGCGAGTCGCTGCAGCGCCTCGCGCACCGGCGTGCGGCTGACGCCCATCTCGCTCGCGATCCGCACCTCGGACAATGCCGCGCCCATCGGCAGATCGCCGAGCACGATCGCCTCGCGCAAGTGGGTGACCACCTGCTCGGTCATAGAGATGCGCGTCAACTTCTCCATGAATCCCTCCCCGGCTCGTCCCGCATAGCGCCCAGACGGGCGCGGGGCAAGAACGCGGCTTGACGTCCATACTGTATATTGCACACAATATGTAATCAAGATGCCGTTGCGGAAGCTTGGAACAGGGACGCGGGCATGCGCATCGTCGAAGTTGAAGCGCTGGACATCGAGCTTTCCGGCACGGATGGCATCGCCTCGTGGCGCCCGGTCTTCGCCCGCGTGACCGTCGAGGACGGAACGACGGGCCTGGGCGAGCTGGGCATGGCCTACGGCACCGGTGCGCCGGCGGGCGGACCGATGATCCTGGCGCTGGCCGAGCGTTTCGTGCTGGGCCGCGACGTGCTGGCCACCAGCGCGATCTGGGACGACATGCTGCGC
>JAKSDN010001183.1 GCA_022360075.1 Kiloniellales bacterium
CCTACAAAAACACCGTCGTCAGCTCCGGCAGCAACAGCAGCAGCGCCAGGACCACGAGCTGGATGCCGATGAAGGGCAGGAAGCCGCGGAAGATGTCGGGCAGCGAGATGTGCGGCGGCGCGACGGACTTGAGATAGAAGGCGGCCGGACCGAAGGGCGGGCTGAGGAAGCTGACCTGCATGTTCACGCAGAAGAGGATGCCGAACCAGACGGCGACGTGGACGGGATCGAGCGTGCCGAGCCAGCCGAGCTGCTCCACGGGCAGGCGCAGCACGATCGGCAGGAAGACCGGCATGACCAGCAGCACGATGCCGACCCAGTCCATGAAGGCGCCGAGGAACAGGAAGATCAGCATCATCGCCAGGATGATGCTCATGGTCGGCAGCTCCCAGCCGACGATCAGGTTGGCGACGTAGTTGGGACCGCCGGCGATCGAGTAGGCGCCGGCGAGCGCGGTCGCGCCGAAGGTGACCCAGAGGATGGTCCCGGTCGACTTGAAGGTCCGCATCAGCGCCTCGCGCAGCAGCACGAGCGACATCTCCCGGCGCAGCACGATCAGGAGCAGCACCGCGACCGTGCCCATGCCGGCGGCCTCGGTGATGCCGGTGATCCCGCCGTAGATCGAGCCGAGCACCACGAAAACCACCAGAAGGGGCGGGATCAGGCCGGGCAGGGCCTTGATCTTGTCGGAGAACAGGACGTCGCCGCCGCCTTCCGGCAGCGGTGCCTGCTCGGGGTGCAGGCGTGTGCGTATCATGATGTAGATGATGTAGAGCCCGGCCAGGATGAAGCCGGGCAGGAAGGCGGCCTTGAAAAGCGCGTGGATCGAGGTTTCGGTCACCAGCCCATAGATGATCAGCACGATCGACGGCGGGATCATGGTGCCGAGCGAGCCCGAGGCGCAGATCGTGCCGATCGCCAGGTTCTGGTTGTAGCCGAGCCGCAGCATGTTGGGCAGCGCGATCAGGCCCAGCAGCACGACTTCGCCGCCGATGATGCCCGACATAGCGGCCATGATGATCGCCATGATCGCGGTCACGATCGCGATGCCGCCACGGGTGCGCGACAGCCAGATGTTGAGGCTGTTGTACATGTCGTTGGCGATGCCTGATCGTTCCAAGAGAGATGCCATGAAGATGAACAGCGGCACCGATATGATGACGTAGTCGGTGGTCAGGCCGTAGATGCGCTGGGCCAGGATGTTGAGCGGACCGGTCCCGAAG
>JAKSDN010001207.1 GCA_022360075.1 Kiloniellales bacterium
AAAAAGGCGCTCATCGCCTGCGCGCGTAAACTCCTCATCATGGTCAATGCCGTCGTCACTAGAGGCACCCCATGGATCACATCCCAAGCCGTCGCATGATGGTTGCTCAGGATGAGGTGAATCGAGGATGGCATTGAGAAAGAACCTCATGCTGAGGAGCCCGCGGAGCGGGCGTCTCGAAGCACGCACGTTGGCATTCCAGCCCCACATCAGTTTCTCAACAAGCTCTCAATCGGAACCTGAGCCCTGGCCTTGCAAAAGCTTGATCCGCTCCAGCGCGCGTTGGGCAAGGCTCTGGGCCGTGGCCATCACCGCTTCGTCGGCCGCCCGCGCGCCAACCTGATCGTAGAAGGCGAAGGCCCGATCGAGCAGCGAGACGACCGAAGCGCGATCGGCGTGCCCTTCCGGCGTCAAGGCGGGCAGCTCGGCAGCGGATAGCTCGTCGATCACGCCATGCGTGATCTCGAGCGCGGCCTGGTAGGCGGCATCCCCTTGCGCCAGGGCCGCAAGGCGGCCAGCGAGCGCTCGCTCCTGGCGGAGGGCGGCATCGCGCAACTCGTCGGCGCTCTCGATGTGGCGCGCCGCCGACAGGGAATCGTAGCGGCCGTGCCTGCGCTCTTCATGGTAGGCCCGACGCCTTGCAACGCGGAAGCCCGCGGCCCGGGAGAGCTCTTCGCCGGCCAACTCTTCGGCGAGCCCTCTCACGTCGCCCCGCTCGGCATGGGCGGCGATATAGCTGCAGAGCTTGAATCGCTGCTCCGTCTGCTGGACGAGCCAGCCCAAGCAACGATAGAGCGTCAGCGGCGCAGGCTCCCTGTCTTCGTCTTCGGTCACGGGGTCGAACCCTGGATTGGCCGCCTCCCATTGCTCGCGAGTCGCGCCGAGCGCCGAAGCCCTTCGCTCGATATCGCCAAGCCGGCGCTTCTCTTGCTCGACCACGGACCGGAGAGCTTCGGCGGCCTCGCTCTCCCCGATCGCGACGAGCTGTCCGACCAGCGTGCGGCAACGCCCGAGGAAAACGCTCTCGAGGGACAGTGCCAGGCCCAGGAGCTCTGCCGTCGATGACAGCTTCGGCGGGTCCAACGGCGTCCCCTATTCTCTGAGCGCGATCAAGGACATTGAACGCGCCGCAAGCGGCGCGGACCTTGACTTCGATCAAGGCCGAGGCCCCTCGGCGGTCCTACAAGAAGCCGCGAAAGGGAGGCCTAGCCGTCTCATGGCTAAGCGGTCGATGGAGCCGGGCAAGTCAGCCGACTCACGGCGAGTGGGTCCATGGCCGAACATTTGCCAGGTTCGAGGCGCTGCCTGGGAGCTTTGGCTTCTCTTCCTGCTGCTCTCGATCGCGATGATCGGCCAGGCGCAAGCGGCCGACCAGCTCGCGCGCCTGATCAAGAAAGCCGAGGTCGGAGAGCTCGTGCCCGGCGCCGAGCGTCTGGGTCCGATCGAGGGTGCGCCGCCGATGGCGGCGGCCTATCGCGGCGACGAGGTCGTCGGCTACGTCATTCTGAACTCGGACTTCGCCAACGCCGTCGGCTATTCCGGCAAGCCGATCCATGTACTCGTGGGGCTCGATCCGAACGGCGTGATCGTCGGCGCAAAGCTGGTCGAGCACCACGAGCCGATCGTTCTGATCGGCATTCCGGAGCACAAGATCACCGCGGTCATCGAGCGCTACGTCGGGCTCGATATCCCCCATCTGGTCCGCCAAACCGAGGCCGACCACAAGGTCGACATCGTCAGCGGCGCGACGGTCACGATCATGGTGATCGACGACAGCATCCTGCGCTCCGGCATCAAGGTGGCGCGCCGGCTGGGCCTCGGCGGCCTGGAGCCCGAGATCGAGCGCGACAGCGGCCCGCGCATGGCGCTCGACATGAGCCAGGGCGAGCCGCTCGACTGGCAGACCTTGCTGGGCGACGGCTCGCTGCGCCGCCTGATCATGAATCTGGCCGACATCAACGCCGCCTTCGAGGAGTCGGGCGACCTCGTGGCCGCGCAGTCGCCGGAGACCGGGCCGCCCGAAGAGACCTTCGTCGAGCTCTACGCCGCGCTCGTCTCGATCCCCACGGTCGGCCGCAGCCTGCTCGGCGACAACGAGTATCGCAACCTGACCAAGCGCCTGAAGCCAGACCAGCACGCCGTGCTGCTGACCGGCGGCGGGCGCTATTCCTTCAAGGGCTCCGGCTACGTGCGCGGCGGCATTTTCGACCGCTTCCAGCTCATCCAGGGCGACAACTCGATCCGTTTCCGCGACCGCGACCACAAGCGCCTGGGCTCGATCGCCGCGGCCGGCGCCCCGGACCTGCCCGACGTCGATCTCTTCCGGATCCCGGAGAAAGCGATCTTCGAGCCGACGGAGGCCTGGCGTGTCGAGCTGCTGGTCGGCCGCGAGACCGGACCCACGAGCAAGGCCTACCTGACCTTCGATCTTGGC
>JAKSDN010000405.1 GCA_022360075.1 Kiloniellales bacterium
ATTCTGAACTCGGACTTCGCCAACGCCGTCGGCTATTCCGGCAAGCCGATCCATGTACTCGTGGGGCTCGATCCGAACGGCGTGATCGTCGGCGCAAAGCTGGTCGAGCACCACGAGCCGATCGTTCTGATCGGCATTCCCGAGAGCGAGATCACGCCTGTCATCGAGGGTTATGTCGGCTTGGACATCCCCGCTCTCGCACGAGCCCCGAAGAGCGATCGCCGCGTCGATATCGTCAGTGGCGCGACCGTGACGATCATGGTGATCGACGACAGCATCGTCCGCGCCGGCATCAAGCTCGCGCGCCGCGCCGGCCTCGGCGGCCTGGAGCCGGAAGTCGATACAGCAAGCGGCCCGCGGCGCGAGCTCGACATGAGCCAGAGCGAGATCCGCGACTGGGAGAGCTTGCTCGGCGACGGCTCGGTGCGGCGCCTGAGCCTGAGCGTGGCCGAGATCAACGAAGCCTTCGAACAGTCCGGCGACCTGGTCGCAGCGCAGTGGCCGGAGCCGGGACCGCCCGAGGACGCCTTCGTCGAGCTCTACGCCGCGCTGGTCTCGATCCCCACGGTCGGGCGCAGCCTGCTTGGCGAGAACGAGTACCGCAACCTGACACAGCGCCTGAAGCCCGGCCAGCACGCGATCCTCGTGGCCGGCGGCGGGCGCTATTCCTTCAAGGGCTCGGGCTACGTCCGTGGCGGCATCTTCGACCGCTTCCAGGTGATCCAGGGCGACAACTCGATCCGTTTCCGCGACCGCGACCACAAGCGGCTGCGGCAGATCGCGGCGGCCGGCGCCCCGGACCAGCCCGACATCGACGTTTTCCGCGTGCCCGAGGGCGTGGATTTCGATGCAACCGAGCCCTGGCGCCTGGAGCTGCTGGTCGGCCGCGCGACCGGCCCGACCGACAAGGCGTTCCTCACCGTCGACCTCGGCTACCGCACACCTGAGCCCTACCTCGTCACCCGCGCGGCCCCGAGCGACGCTGATGTCGTCGCCGCAAGCCAGGCAGAAGATGCCGTCGAAGCGCCGCTGTGGCAGAGACTCTGGCGCGACAAGGCCTGGCAGGTGATCGTCCTCGCCGTCGCGCTCGGCGTGCTGACGCTGATCTTCTTCTTCCAGGACTGGCTGGTGAAGCGCCCGCGTCTGACCGACGCGGTTCGCATCGGCTTCCTCGCTTTCACTGTGGTCGGGATCGGCTTCTACGCCAACGCCCAGCTCTCCGTGGTCAACGTCATGACCTTCTTCAACGCGCTGATCACAGACTTCCGCTGGGACTACTTCCTCATGGAGCCGCTGATCTTCGTGCTCTGGTTCGCGACGGCGGCCTCGCTGCTGTTTTGGGGCCGCGGCCCCTTCTGCGGCTGGCTCTGTCCCTTCGGTGCGCTGCAAGAGCTGATGAACCGGGGCGCCAAGGCGCTGAAGGTGCCGCAGATCGCCCTGCCCTGGTGGCTGCACGAGCGGCTCTGGCCGCTGAAGTACATGATCTTCCTCGTGCTCTTCGGCGTCGCGCTCTACTCGCTCGCGCTCGCCGAGCAGCTCGCCGAGGTCGAGCCCTTCAAGACGGTCATCGTGCTGAAGTTCTCGCGCGACTGGCCCTTCGTCGTCTTTGCCGCGGCGCTGTTGTTCGCCGGGCTCTTCGTCGAGCGCTTCTACTGCCGCTATCTCTGCCCGCTCGGCGCCGCGCTCGCGATACCCGGCCGCCTGCGTACCTTCGAATGGCTGCGCCGCTACCGCGAGTGCGGCGCGCCCTGCCAGCGCTGCGCCAACGAATGCATGGTCCAGGCGATCCATCCCGAGGGGCACATCAATCCCAACGAGTGCCTCTATTGCCTGCACTGCCAGACGCTCTACCACGACGACCGGCGCTGCCCGGTCGTGATCCAGAAACGGCTGCGCCGGGAGCGGCGCGCGGCCCTCGCCTCGAAGAGCCTTCCCACCGGCCAAGCCGAGGCACAGGCGGCGGACGGCATTACCCCACGCTGAATCGGTCCGACAGAGGAGGAACCTGAACATGGCAAACCTGAAACATCTCAAGGCGCAGAAGCGAGGCCTGAGCCGGCGCGCGCTGCTGGGCGGCTCGACCAAGCTGGCGGCGCTCGGCGGGCTCGCCGGCGCGGCGACGGGCGGCGTGGCCGGCAGCACCCTGCTCGGCAGCCAGCAAGCCCGCGCGGCGGACGGCGCCTCGCCGCACGTCGGTCCCGGCGAGCTCGACGAATACTACGGCTTCTGGAGCAGCGGCCAGACCGGCGAGGTCCGGATCATCGGCGTGCCCTCCATGCGCGAGCTCATGCGCATCCCGGTCTTCAACCGCTGCAGCGCGACCGGCTGGGGCCAGACCAACGAGAGCCTCA
>JAKSDN010000243.1 GCA_022360075.1 Kiloniellales bacterium
AACAGGGCGAGTGAGCCGATGCGCGAAGGCCGCTGCCGTCTCGCCGTCGAGGTCTCCAAACCGCAAGCTTGCTTTTCCAACGGCTTGAGCCCGACGCCCCCGGCGACGGCCGGATCATTCGGACGATAGCTCTCAGCCCGCGATCTTGAGGAGCACCGATGCCAGCGCCTTCGGTTGCGAGAGCATGGGCTCATGGCTCGAGCTCAGCTCGTAGACCATCGTCTTGTTCTCGGGAAAAGCCGTATCCATCTCCTCGATCATCAGATCCTGCGTGCCGGGCCTGATTGTCCAGTCCTGCGTGCATTTGACGTAGGCGCGCTTGAGCGAGCCGTAACGCTCCTTCGTCAGGTTTGGCACCTCGCTGTACATCGAGATCGGGGCGTCGGGCGTCAGCATGTTCATGGCCGCCTGGAGCATCTCGTCGTCCACATCGTGGGCGAGCGCCGCACGGGCGGCGGCGAGGTAGTCCGCATCGGTGGAACGCGGATCCCATCGCAAGCCGCCGGTCGCGCCCGGATCGCCGATCAGCACCGGGCCCAGCTTCGCGTCGCTCTGCGTCGGCACGGCGAAGTATTCCGAATAGGGCTTGCCGGGCGGCATCATGCAGGCGGTCACGAAGACCAGCGTCTCGATGCTGTCCGCGGCCTTCTCGCCGGCAAAGGTGATCGGCACGCCGCCCATCGAATGACCGACCACGATGACCCGCTCGGCCCCGCCGGCTTTGGCCTGCTCGACCCCGGCGACGACGGCATCGGTGAAGGCGTCCAAGCTGATGTCGGCCATGTGGGACTTCTCGGCGGCGAAGGCCTCCATGTCGAGCGGCCGCTTGAAGTAGGACGGCGGGAACTTCGCATCCAAGCCGTGACCGGGCAGGTCGAGTGGAATGGCGCCGTGGCCGGCCGCGACCAGGTCCGGGACCACCTCCGCCCAGCACCAGGCGCCATGCCATGAACCGTGCGCGAACACGAACGTTGCCTTCGCGCCGTCATGGGTATGACCGGGTTCGGTGTTGGCCAGGGCGACCGCACCCACCACGCCGCCCGCCATGCCTGCTTGCAGAAAGCTGCGTCTTTCCATCCTTCTTCTCCCTGTCATCGTCGACCCGACCGTGGGTTCGCCCAATGGACTGTTTCGCGTTCGTTGTTTGCCAATTGTGCTATATATCAGCACAATTGTTCCTTTATACAAAATTCTAGCACAATACCGGATCACGTCAATGATCCAGCGGATGACAACGCCCGACGAAGCTGGCAAGTCAGACGCTCCGGAGGAAGTCAACAGGCCCTGGAGCATGAGAGTTCTCGTCACGGGCAGCGTCGGCCATCTCGGCGAGGCGATCCTGCGCAGCCTTGCGCAGAGCGAGCACGAGGCGATCGGCATCGACATCCTGGCGTCGCCCTTCACAGACGCCGTCGGCTCGATCGTCGAGCGTGATTTCGTTGCCGGCTGCATGGCGGGCGTCGACGCGGTCATCCACACCGCGACGCTCCACAAGCCGCATGTCGCAACGCATAGCCGCCAGGATTTCGTCGACACCAACGTCACCGGCACGCTCAACCTGCTCGAGGAAGCGAGCCTGGCCGGCGTTCGGTGTTTCGTTTTCACCAGCACGACCAGCGCTTTCGGCGCGGCGCTGGTCCCGGCGGCGGGCGCGCCGGCGGCCTGGATCACCGAAACGGTGACGGCTGTCCCCCGGAACATCTACGGCGTCACCAAGACCGCCGCGGAGGATCTCTGCCAGTTGTTCCAGCGCCGCGAAGGGCTGCCGTGCATCGTGCTGCGCACC
Source organism: Kiloniellales bacterium (assembly GCA_022360075.1). The sequence continues at coordinate 1,787 of JAKSDN010000243.1, forward strand.
TCACGCTTCTTTCCCGAAGAGGATGACAACAAGGCCCAGCGGTCGGCCTACGAAGACGCCAACGCCAAGGCCAACGAGTTCCTGTTCCGCCGTGTCGACCTCGAAGATGCCGTGAGCGCCCACCTTCTGGCGATGGAACGCGCACCGGCCATCGGCTTCGGCCGCTACATCGTCAGCGCAACCACGCCGTTTCTGCCGGCGGACCTCGCCGCGTTGCGAGAGGACGCCGCCGCCGTCGTGCGCCGACGGGTACCGGCCTGCGAATCCGAGTATCGGCGGCGCGGCTGGCGGCTGTTTCCGAGCATCGACCGAGTCTACGTGAATTCGAAGGCACGGGACGAGCTGGGCTGGCGCCCGCGGTACGATTTCGCCCGCATCGTCGCGCAAGTGAAGGCGGGCGAGCCGCTGGGCAGCGGTCTCGCCCGAGTCGTCGGGGCGAAGGGCTATCACGCCGCAGTCTTCGCCGAGGGCCCCTATCCGGTCGAGTGATCGCGACGTCCGATCGCTTGTCGTTCATCGGCGTTTGGGTTGGTCCTATCCGACGGCATCGCCGAGCTCGAAGTCGCTTCACCTCAGGCGCCGCCATGTCCCTTGCCTTTGGACAGCGCCTGCAAACACGTTCGGTCTCAGCGCTTGGCGGCCAGAAGGGCGATCTGCATCTCCAGACGCTTCAGGGCGCGCAGCGTGCGGTTGGCCTGGAACGACGGCAGCAGACCGACCTTGGCGATCACCGCGCTCAGCAGGAAGAAGACCGCGATCAGGCCCCAGCGCACGACATCGACCACCTCGGTCAGGGCGAAGGCCTTCCAGGCCGCATAAAGGCCGATGACGAAGAACACGATTTGCCCCATGATGAGGGACAGGTTCAGCAGGCTGATCTTGCCGCGAAACAGGTCTAAAGCCATCTCGCTGGAGCTTTGCTCGCGGCCGATCTTATCCAGAATCTCCCGCTCCTCGTCGTCGAGGGCTTCGCTGATCATCCTATCCAGCTTGTCCATCGTTTCCTCCTTCCAGTGCCGCGCGCAGTTTCTGCCGCGCGTGCATGAGGCGGGACTTCACGGTCCCGACAGGGATCTCCAACGCCACCGCCACCTCGGCGACGCTCATCTCTTCCAGGTAGAACAGCGCGACCGCCGCGCGCTGCTTGGCGGGTAGCCTGGCCAGCGCCTCGTGGACCGGCCCGCGGTCGGCGGCACGCTCGCTTTCGGCCTCGCCACCGTCCGTCGCCGGGCAGGTGCAGGAGACGCCCTCGAGGATCTCGCGGTTTCGTTTCAGACCGGCGATCTGCTTGGCGCAGCGCCGGGTGACGATGCGATAGGCCCAGGCGGCGAAGGCGCCGTCGTCCTTCAGCCTGGGCAGGTTGCGGACGATCTCCAGCCATCCGTCCTGGACCGCGTCCTTCGCCTGCTCCGTATCCCCGAGCAGCCTGTAGGCGTGGCGCAGGAACTTGTTCTGATAGCGGGCGACGAGCTGTTCCTGCGCGGCCCGGTCTCCCAGCCGGGCGCAGGCGACGAGGTAGCTCTCGACGATTCTTTTCGAACTTTGCGCCACGTCTTTCGCCTTCGCTTGGATCGAGGTCTCGAAGGGCTTCTTGATACTAAGTGGCGAGTCGCCGTGATTCGGTTCAAACCTAAGGGCATATGAAAACACCGGTTCGGTCTTGCGGACAGCGCTGCATGGCCGGGGTGCGTCCTTCGAGACGCCCGCTAACGCGGGCCCCTCAGGATGATGACTTTTCCTCGTGCCACCAAAGATCCATCTCATGCTGAGGAGCGTCCGTTAGGACGCATCTCGAAGCACGCACCATGCTTCCGCAGCGCCGTATGACAATTCGAGCCGGTAAATTCAGACGCTCTCGGCGCTGGGCTGCTCAACCGCCATAACTCGGATGGCCGATCTCCCGCCTCAGCGCATAGAAGAAGGCATCCCGGGCCTCGATCTCGATCCAGGGCTTGTGGCCGCAGCGTGCGAGCGGGACGAAGCGGAAGTCGGGTAGCAGCCGGGACAAGGGCTCTTCGACCCCCGCGGCCGGATGGGGATCGTGGTCGCCGTGCAGGGCAACGACGGGGCAGGCGATGTCCCGCGCGCGGGTGAGAAGCTGTCCGCTTCTGCGCAGCGCCGCGGCTTCCTCCCAAACGCTGAGAAAAACCTCGGCCTGGCAATCGACCATCGGCGAAGGTTCCGGCGCGGCGTTGTAGGCTTCGGCCTTCGCGGTCAGCTGGCCGATCCGGGTGAGGGCGGCGTCCCGACCCTTACCCTTCGCACCGTTCAGGACGGCGGTGAGGCGTTCGAGCTCCCGCCGTTCCTCTTCGCTCAAGCGGCGGAGCCGCGCTTCGTGAATGCGCGATGCGTAGGATTCCTCGAAGGGCGGGCAGCCGATCAGGATGAGCTTTCTGACGAGGCTCGGCATGTGCGAAGCCAGCAGAAAGCTGAGCCAGGCACCCCAGGAAAACCCAACCAACGTGACCGAGGGACTGCCAAGGGCTTGGAGGGCGGCGGCGAGCTCGTCGATCTGCCCCGTCACCGAGGTTGCGGACTGATGCGGCTCCAGGACACCGTGCTCGGCGGCGAGCGCCCGCGCGACCGGCGCCATCTCCCCGGCCGCGCCCGGTCCGCCATGCACGACCGCGACGCGGTAAGGGGCCTCGCCGTGTTTCTTGACTGCGCCCATGCGCCGGCTTTCCCGTTGACCGTGACTGTCGGAGAAGGCTAGCAAGCTGGCGAAGCGACACCAAACGCGCGGACCAGCTTGCCATGGTTTCCATGGACATCTCGCTATCGGCCCTTGTCTGAGGAGCTGGACATCGATGCGTCCTTGGTGCGCCGCTTGCTCGCCGCGCAGTTCCCCCAATGGGCGGATCTTGGCATCGCACCGGTCGCCTCGGCCGGCACCGACAACGCGATCTTTCGCCTGGGCGCGGACATGGCCGTGCGCCTGCCGCGCCTGCAAAGGGCGGCCGGCCAGGTCGAGAAGGAGCAGCGCTGGCTGCCGCGCCTCGCGCCCCTGCCGCT
>JAKSDN010000372.1 GCA_022360075.1 Kiloniellales bacterium
ACGCTCCTCAGGATAAGGACCAATCTTGGCGGCATCCGCCATGGTTGAGGACCTGAGCTTGGCTCCCAGCTAACCGAACAGCGCCCTGGGCAGCCAGGTCGCGAGGCCGGGGAAAGCGGCGATCAGCGCCAGTCCGGCGACTTGAATCAGCACGAAGGGGATCACGCCGCGGTAGATGTGCATGGTTGTAACCACCGCCGGCGCCACGCCGCGCAGATAGAACAGCGCGAAACCGAAGGGCGGCGTCAGGAAGCTGGTCTGCAGGTTGACGGCGATCATCACGCCGAGCCAGATCGGATCGAGCTCCATCATCAAGAGGATCGGCCCGACGATCGGCACCACGACGAAGACGATCTCGATGAAGTCGAGAAAGAAGCCCATCACGAACATCAGGGCCATGACCACGATCATGGCCCCGAAGGCGCCGCCCGGCAGCGCGTTCAAGACCTCCGAGACGATGTGCTCGCCGCCCAGGCCGCGGAACACCAGGCTGAAGACCGAGGCGCCGAGCAGGATCACGAAGACCATCGAGGAGATCATGACCGTGGCTCGCATCACTTCGACCAGGATGCCGCTGCGATACACGCGGCCGAGGCTCACCGCCACGCCGAGCGCGAGCGCGATCACGCAGGCGCCCGCGACCACGGCCGCGATGACGTCGGCGGTGGGCAGCACGTCACGTTGCATGCGCAGGTCGAAAATGGTGACCAACGGTACCAGGGCGAGCAGGCAGCCGGCGCCGACGTAGACGGGCCAAGGGCGCTCCGGCGCTGTCGCGCGTCCGGCGAGCAGCAGCGCGCCGACCGAGCCCATGGCCGCCGCCTCGGTCGGCGTGGCCGCACCGATCAGGATCGAGCCCAGCACGAGCACGATCAGCGCGGCCGGCGGCAGGAGCACGCGAAGCACGCGGTTGCGCAGCCGCTCACCGCCGACATCCGCCTCGATCGGCGGGCAGGACTCCGGCTTCAGGACCGAGACCAGCAGGATCCAGGCCATGTAGAGGCCGACCAGCATCATGCCCGGCAGGAAGGCACCGGCGAAGAGATCGATCACCGAGACCGGCTCGGGCGCGAAGTTGCCAAGCGCGAGCTGGGCTTGGGTGTTGGCGCCCTGCAAGATGTCGCCCAGCAGCACCAGAACGATCGAGGGCGGGATGATCTGGCCCAGCGTGCCGGAGGCGCAGATCGCTCCGCAGGCGACCTTCGGGTCGTAGCCGGCCTTCAGCATGGCGGGCAGCGACAGCAGGCCCATGGTGACCACCGTTGCACCGACGATGCCCGTCGAGGCGGCGAGCAGCATGCCGACGAAGACCACGGAGAGACCGAGGCCGCCGCGCATCTTGCCGAACATGAGCCCCATGGTCTCGAGCAGTTGCTCGGCGATCTTCGAGCGCTCCAGCATCACGCCCATGAAGACGAAGAGCGGCACCGCGACCAGCAGCTCGTTCACCATGACGCCGAAGTAGCGCGAGGCGAGGCCACCGAGGAGGCGGAAATCGAAGATCCCGAAGACCAGGCCCAGGGAGGCGAAGAACAGCGCCGTGCCGGCCAGCGTGAAAGCGACCGGAAAGCCCAGCAGCAGCACGCCGCAGGCGGTCGCGAACATGACGAGGCTGAGGATTTCCCCGAGGAGGACCGGATCCATGGCCTAGAGAGACTCCGCCTCTTCTTCCTCGGGCATGAATTCGGGATGGCCGGCCAGGACCAAAGCGCTGCGCGCGGCGAGCGACAGGCCTTGCAGGCCAAGCAGCGCACAGAAGACCAGGATCACCGTCTTTAGCAGGAAGAGGCCGGGCAGCCCGCCGGCCTCGCGCGACTCCTCGAGCCGGATCCAGGAATCGATCACGTAATCGAAGGAAACGAAGAACACGAGCAGGATCAGCGGCGACAGCAGGAAGATCGCGCCCAGGAGGTCGACCAGCGCCTTGTAGCGGTGGCCGGACGGCCGATAGAAGACGTCGACCCGGACGTGGCCGTTGTGCAGGAGGGTGTAGCCGGCGCCGACCATGAAGACGGCGCCGTGCAGCCAAACGTAGGACTCCTGCAACCAGACCCAGCCGATGGCGTAGACGTAACGCAGCACGACCACGGCGAAGGTGATCAGCACCATCGCGAGCGTGAGCCAAGCTACGGCCCGCCCGATGGCGTCATTCATGCGGTCGACAAAACGGATAAAGGCAGCGAGCGCGGACAAACGCCCCCCTTCGCGCGATCCCAGACGAAACCCATTAGCCTCTTGTTTTGCCGATAGCTTGTATCGGAGCGGTCCGGGCTTGGCCAGTCAATTTGGCGGGCTGGGAAAAGCTGTTGTGAAGCTCAAAGGAGAATTGTCCCTCTCCCCCCGCCGGCCGGGAGGAGAGGTTAGGTGAGGGGGGTGGAAGCCACCGACTCAGCTTGTCAGATTGATTTGTCGCGATCAGGTCGTCTTTCTCGGTCCGCTCCGCGGACGCCCCCCTCCCCGACCCTCCCCCTCGAGGGGGGAGGGAGATGTCCGGCCGACGCTGTCCTTATTCCGCCTCCCCCCTCGAGGGGGAGGTCGGCGCGAAGCGCCGGGAGGGGGGCGGCGCGCAGTGCCAAAGAAAAAGTGCCACGCCTTAAGCGGCCGCCTTCACCGGTGCCGCCGTCTCGGTCGCGACCGGGTTCAGACCCAGGACCAGCCGTCCGGTGAAGTCCTGCTG
>JAKSDN010000968.1 GCA_022360075.1 Kiloniellales bacterium
CATCAACACGGCCGTGAGCACCCCGCAGACGATGAACAAGGCGCCGCTGTCGGGCAATTTCTCCCGCCGCGAAATCAGCAGTCCGGTGAACATCGCGATCGAAGCGGTCATGCACCATACGACGACCCCCAGGTTGGACACCGCCCCCAGGAACGGCGATCGGCCCGCGAGCGCCAGGGGATCCTTCATGAACGACTCCAACGCGACGAAGGATTGCGTGGCCAACGAGCCGATGAGAATCAAGGGAACCGCAACAGCCAGCCCCCAAAGCCAGACCGGCGTACCGAAGAACAGATGTTGAAAGTAGACCGGCGTACCAAACAACTTGTGTTGAATCTTCATCCGGGCGCCCCCGCTCCAGAGTCCGATAAAACGGCAAGCATAACAGTTTGTGTGCCGATGGATAGCGGGAGCTGACCTACGGGATGTCGGAATGCTCAACCGCCCGTATGGGCTGCCGCAAGCTCCTAGCTCACGACTCGTAGTTCGAATCGTACCGAGCACGTAGGGCGGGTTGGTGCAGCGTAACCCGCTGTATGATTGAGGTGGGAAAGCGTAGTAGGGAGGACCGTTGAGAGTTCATCCGGCGGAATATGCTATCGCTATTCCGCCCTACCGGTTCTTGCCGTGGTGGCCACGCATGCGATTGATCGACGCGCTATCGCTCGCCCTCGGCTTGGCAGAGCGCGAGCCAGGAGGCGCGGATGTGGAATCCAGCCCAGGCCAGGATGCCGACGAACTTGGTGCCGTCCTCGCTCAGCGACGCGAGCTGGTCGTACTGCTCGAGAATGAGCAGGTCGGCGAGCATGCTGGCCGCGAACAGAGCGAGGCTGACGACCAGCAGCGCGGGCTCGAACTGGCGCAGGCGCCTGGCGAACACAGTCAGGTAGACCAGGCCCGCGACGGCGTAGAGGGCGAGCACCAAGGGTTCCGGGACGCCCAGGATCTTCGGCGCCACGTCCTCGTGAAGGCTGTAGAGATCGTCCAACATCAGGACGGCGGTGAGCAGGCCGCCGGCGAAAAAGGTCGCGGCGACCTCGGGCTTGCGGTGCCGCACCGTCAGCAGCAGGCCCGTGAACAAGGCGATCGAGCCCGCCGTGCACCATCCCAAGACGCCGAGGTTCGACACCGCCCCGAGAAACGGAGAGCGAAAGGCGAGCCCCAAGGGATCCTTCATCAGAAAGCTCATGGCGACGAAGGGTTGTGCGGCCAGCGCGTTGACGAAGACCAAAGGGATCGCGACGGCCAGGCTCCAAAGCCAGAGCGGCGTGCCGAAGAGCTTGCGGTGAACGTTCATCTGGGCTGCGCCCGGGTCCCCGTCTCGATCGGTCTCGAAACGCCTCCGGCCGCGCATCGCCGCGTCGCGGGCGCCGACCTTCAGCAATTGAGTGTGTGTGAGATTCCTAGCCGGCAGTCAGTTAGCGAAGCGTAACCAGCCGGTTGGTCGGGGCGGGGCGGCAGCGCAAAGCCTTGGGAGACGGGGATTCCTGGCGGCGGATAAGGCTGGCCCTATCCCGCCCCGCCGGACCTGGCCGGCGACCCATCGGGCGGCACTTCGTAGTCCACGGCGATACGCAGGTCACGCAGCGGGCGGACCCGGCGAATGGCGTCGTGGTACAGCGGATGGGCCTTGTAGGCCTCGAGCGCCGCGGCGTCCGGAAACTCGCCGTAGACGACGATGTCGATCTCGCTCGACCAGGTGTCCCGGCGTCCGTTCAGGGCGACTTCCAGGCGCTCCGCCTCGGGGATCTCCTTGAGCCGGTCCAGGCCCGCCCGGATCGCCTCGACGTCGTCGGGATGCTTGGCGCGGAACAAGACGATGTGGCGGATCATGGGCAAGGTCCGATTGAGGGGCTCAACGGGCAGGGCTGCGCGGCCACGGCTTATCGCGAATTGACCGGCCTTCCAAGGCGTATTGGCGGTGGCAGGATGCGGGCGCGATTGTCTGCGGCGCAGTCGGCTTCGTAGGATGATAGAGCGAGGCGCCACGGTTTCGAGTCTCATCCGGCGGAAGACGCCGGCGCTATTCCGCCCTACCGGTTCCCCCTAACCAGCCCGGTCAGATAGGCCCGCGTCGTGTGCTCGACCAGGCGGTCGACGTCCGTGCCCGGCGCCACCTTCTCGAAGCGCTCGCCGAGGACCAGGCTCGCGGTACCGTGGACGATGGTCCAGAGCGGGACGGCGATCGCGAGCGTGTCGGTGGCCTCCAGGCCCTGCTCTCGGCGGAAGGCGTCGACGGCCTGGAGCAGGACGCCGAAGCACTGGTGGCCCGAAGTCGCCATGGGGGACTCCTGCCGCTCCGGCGCCCCGGCGCCCCACATGAGCTGGAACAGCGCGGGGTCGCGGGTCACGAAGGCGACGTAGGCCTGGCCCATCGCCACGATCGAGGCGACCGAGCCGTCGGGGTGGGCGTCGCGTGCTTCCCGCGTGCGCACGGACAGGCTGTCGAAGCCGCGCGCGGCGACGGCCTCGACCAAGGCTTTGCGGTCGGCGAAGTGGCGATAGGGCGCGGCTGTGCTCACGCCCGCGGCGCGGCAGGCATCGGCCATGGTGAAGCCGTCCACCCCCTTCTCGGAGATGAGCTGCTGGGCGGCCTCGATCAGCGCCTCGCGCAGCGCGCCGTGATGATAGCCGGCCTTCCGATCGACCGCGGTGGACTGGCCTTGGGCCATCTTCGCTCCACTTTTCCAAGGGCACGCCGGAGGCGATACTTCGTGGAATCTAGACGTTTGCGCACTCCCCGGGCAAAGGGAACGACACTTCGATGCGCCAAGCGGTGCCCAGGAGGCAATCGCTAAGATGAGTCGGCTGCACGGCTGGCGTGCGTCCTTCGAGACGCGCCCTGATGGGCGCTCCTCAGGATGAGGTAAAGCCCTGGTGGCATTAAGAAAAGTCCTCATCCTGAGGAGCCCGCGTCAGCGGGCGTCTCGAAGGACGCACCTTATCGATACAGCGCTCCTTCGCGGCTTCTCGTCGGGTTAATGCCCTTGAATGTTACCCAGACTAACATATGTTAGTCGACATAACATTGTTCAAGAGCGCATTGGAAGGGCAAATCGATGGTGCGGGAGTCCCCTTCAGAGTCGGAGTCGACGGACGCGCCGCCACCGCGCGGCCGCCTGCGCCGCATTCTTGGCGTCGCCGCGAGCTTGATGGTCGCTGCGGTCATCCTCGGGGTCATGGCCGCCGGGGTCACTGGGCTGCATCTGCGGGCCAACGCGGTGCCGGCCGTCGCGCCGCAGCCGCCGATCGCCGTGGCCGCGACCGAGATCACCATCGAGTCCCGCTACGAGATCGCCGAGCGTTTCGCCGGGCGCCTGGAGGCCGCGCGTTCCACGGCGCTCGCCTTCGAGCGCGGCGGGCTGGTGCTCGAGGTGCTGGTCGACGAGGGCGAAGTGGTCGCCGCTGGCGAGGTGGTGGCGCGGCTCGACACCGAGATCTTGCAGGCCCGGCGCGAGGGCCTGGTGGCCAGCCGGCGCCAGGTCGCGGCGCAGCGCGAGCTCGCCGTGCGCACCTCGGACCGGCGCGACAAGCTGAGCCAGAAGGGCTTCAGCTCGATCCAGCGCTTCGACGAGGCCAAGTACGAGGCCTCGGCGCTGGCCGCGCAGATCGACAGCATCACCGCCGAGATCAAGGCGCTCGACATCGACATTGCCAAGTCCGAGCTGAAGGCGCCCTTCGCCGGGACGATCGGCGCGCGCCACATCGACGAGGGCGCGGTGATCGCCGCCGGCACCGAGATCCTCTCGCTGCTGGAGACGCCGCGCATGCAGGCGCGCATCGGCCTGCCGCCCGAGACCGCCGCACGCCTTGAAGTTGGGGCGGCCTTCGCGCTGCGGGCGCGCGGCCGCGACTTCGAGGGCCGGCTGATCGCCCTGCGGCCTGACCTCGACACCGGCACGCGCACGGTGGAGGCCCTGTTCGCGCTCAGCCATCCCGAAACACTGCACAGCGGCGACCTCGTCGAGCTCAGCCTGCCGCGCGCGGTCGAGGCCCGCGGCGCCTGGCTGCCGCTCGCCGCCCTGAAGGAGGGCGAGAAGGGCCTGTGGAGCGTCTTCACGCTGATCGACGACGGCAGCGGTCCTTTGGTCGCGCGCGAGGCGGTCGAGATCCTGCACATCGCCGACGACCGGGCCTTCGTGCGCGGCACCTTCCGGCCGGGCACGGTGGTGGTCACCAAGGGCACGAACCGCGTGGCGCCAGGCCAGCTCGTGCTGGCCGTCCAAGACTGAGTCTCACGATGGACACGCTCTTTTTTCGCCAGAAGCGCCTCTTCGCGCTGGCGCTGCTGGTCGTGCTCTCCGTCGGCGCTTCGGCTCTGCTGACCATCGGGCGCCAGGAAGACCCGACGATCACCAACCTCTTCGCCACCGTCATCACGCCCTATCCCGGTGCCACGCCCGACCGCGTCGAGGCCCTGGTCACCGAAAAGATCGAGGAGGAGCTGCGCGAGATCGCCGAGATCAAGGAGATCACCTCGGTCTCGCGCACCGGCATCTCCTCGGTTCAGGTCGAGCTGTCGGAGTTCATCTCGGATGCGGAGATCGAGCAGACCTGGTCGGAGATCCGCGACGCCCTGGCCGATGCCGCGCTGCAGTTCCCCGAGGGCGTGCCGGACCCGACGTTCGACGACGACCGCACCGGCGCCTACACCGCGATCAGCGCGGTGGTCGCCCGCGAGGGCCGCGAGGTGCCGCTGTCGATCGTCTCGCGCACCGCCGAGCAGCTCCAGGACCGGCTGCGCGGGGTCCTGGGCACCGAATTCGTCAAGCTGTTCGGCGAGGCCGAGGAGGAGGTTCGCGTCACGCTCGATCCGACGGCGCTCGCCTCGCTCGGGCTCAGCGTCGACCAGGTCGCCGCCGCGATCGCGCGGGCCGACGCCAAGGTCGAGGCCGGCCGGGTGCGCGGCGCCAGCGCCGACTATCTGGTCGAGGTGACCGGCGAGATCGAGACCCTCGACCGCATCCGCCAGGTGCCTGTCGGCACCAGCGCGGCGGGCCCGATCGTGCGGGTCGGCGATATCGCCGAGGTGCAGCGCGCGCTCAAGACGCCGCCCGAGACCCTGGCCCTGATCAATGGGACGCGCGCCGTCGTGGTCGCCGCGCGCATGGAGCCCGACCTCCAGGTCGATTCCTGGATGGCGGCGATCCGCAGCCAGATGGCGGCATTCGAGGCCGGACTGCCGGCCGGGCTCGAGCATCGGATGCTGTTCGACCAGAGCGACTACACGCGCGAGCGGCTGGGCGGCCTGGGCGAGAACCTGATCATCGGTGTCAGCCTCGTCGTGCTGGTGCTGCTGATCACGCTC
>JAKSDN010001042.1 GCA_022360075.1 Kiloniellales bacterium
ACCCGTATCGTGGAAGCCCATGCCGGCGAGCTCGCCGCGATCGTGGTCGAGCCGTTACAGCGCGTCATCTTCCCGGAACCCGATTTCCTGCCGGGCTTGCGCGCGCTTTGCGACAGGCTCGGGATCGTTCTGATCTTCGACGAGATCGTGACCGGCTTTCGCCTGTCTCTCGGCGGCGGACAAGCCTACTTCGGTGTGACACCGGATCTCGCGGGCTTCGGCAAGATCCTGGGCGGCGGCGGGCCGCTTGGGTGTGTCGTGGGCCGTGCCGATCTGATCGATGTATGCGACCCTCACCGAAAGGGTCGACGCGACTACGCCTATGTCAACGGCACCCTGCACGGCAACGCGGTCGCCGCGGCCGCCGGTTTGGCGACCATCGCCCAGTTGGAACAGCCGGGTTTCCACGACGATCTCCACGCCCGTTGCGACCGTCTCCTGACGGCGTTGCGCGCGGTGATTACGCACCACGGCCTCGGTGCCACCGTGGCCGGGAAAGCGTCTTTCTGGCAGATCTTGTTCGTCGACCGCGCGCCGCTGAGCCAGGCCGACATCATGGACGGCGACAGCGCCCGGATGATCGCACTTGATCTCGAACTTCTGCGAAATGGCATACACGTCCTGCCAGGCATGCGCCGCTTCAACTCAGCCGCGGAGACGGCGGAAGACCTGCAGCGAACCGTCGACGCCCTTGATCGCGCCTGCCGTGTTCTACGGGAGACGGCTAAGCCATAGCCGGTCAGGCACCAAGCGGTTCACACCGAATGGCATGCTGCTTGCCGAGCCCCTCGTTCTTGGAAGGGAATAGGAGCCTTGGTGCCGGTCGGATCAGGAGATGATGGCCGGTAGCATGGCTTCCACGGGCGTGGGCACGACATTGAGCTCGTCGAGCGTGAGTGCATCTTCAGCCACGACATTGTCCTGTCGCATGAGCACCACTTGATCGCGCGTGAGCGGAGGAGTGGGGAGGAGGCTTAGGATTCTTGCCAGCAACGCCCAAACCGGGAAGGGCATCGGCAGCAACAGCCGTCTCTTCCCAAGCTGTCTCAGGACCAGCTCCACCAACGCCCGATAGGCATACACATCCGGTCCGCCGAGCTCGTAGAGATTACCCTCGGAGGAGGCCTCGCCCAGCGCACGCCCCGCTGCCTCGGCCACGTCGCCGACGTAGACCGGTTGCAATCTCGTTTGGCCATGGCCGAAGAGCGGGATGACGGGCGCGCGCCGCGCAATCGCGGCCAGGACAGAGAACAAGGCGTCGCCCGGACCGAAGATCGCACTGGGGCGGAAGATGATGGCTCGCGGGAACTCTTCTCGCACCAGCGCTTCGCCCTTGGCGCGACTCCGCACGTAGGATGACGAGGACCGCGGATCGGCGCCGATCCCGGAGACGTGAATCAGTCGTTCGACGCCGACCAGGCGGCCTTGCCGCGCCACGTTGAGCGCCCCCTGCGCATGCACTGCCTCGAAGGTCTCCTCGCCCCGTTCGAGGTAGAGCCCCACCGCATTGACGACAGCCTGCGCACCCTCGAACGCCAGCGCGAGCGAAGCTTCGTCCCGGACATCCGCGTTGATAGCGCTGACGTTTCCGGCATCCTCGCCCCAGCCCGCGGCCGGCACGGCCTCGGGGCGGCGAACCGCCACGCGCACGGCCCAGCCGTTTCGCGCAAGACGCTTGACGATCTCTCGGCCGAGGAATCCCGACCCGCCGAGCACCGTGACCAGGCCTTGCCTCCGCTGATCCATCGAGCGCCTCATCTAACAGCTAAGTGGGCGTGCAGCTTGAACCTGGAATTGAGCTTTAGCCAGCCGGACCTTAGAGACGCCTCTAAGCGACTTCGATGTGGAGAGACCTCGGCGCCGCGATCTCAACAAAGTTCAACAGGCGCGGAGGAAAACCCGGTGGCTCTCACTAAGGTAGCCTACAAAAACGCTGGCGATCATTCCGTTTGGCGGTTCGATGCGGGATCGATGTGCTCGCCTGTGAGATTTCACGGGAGGCGGAGCCCGTCACCCCAGGATGCCGCGTCGAGGTTCCGGCGATGTCGGGCTTCGGCGGGAACCTCGTCGTGCTGATGCCGAACGGGCTGACCGCGTTCCGCTTCTCCGACGGCGGCGACTTCAACATCACGCCGATGGTGCGTGCGGTGGACGCCATCCGGCCGCTGTGCCGCTGATCTGCGGTGGGCGCGGTGCGATAAAGGAAGACGCCGCAAGAAGGCGTGAAGCCTCGGCTCTCCGGCCAGATTGACATCCCCTCGCCCTCCAAGCTATCGCTGTCGGGACGGCGGAACATGAAGAGAAGCTCAGGGCCGGCCCCTGCCAGTCATGATCGTCCGTTCGGCTGCCGGTCGTCAGCGTTGGGAACAACGACGCGGGGCTCGTGGAGCAGATCAAGGTAGAGGTCTGAGGAGAGGCAAAACGCGGCGAGGGTTCGCTCGTCCGTTCGACTTCCGACACCTGACCGGCCGGCAGAATTGCCTGATGGGCGGCAGTTGACCCCAACCAAACATTCGCGCCTGGGCATATGAGAGACGCCCAAGCGGACATCTGAGACATTGGCACGAACGCAAAAACTGGGAAAACACCTCTGCTGGAATGCAGGGCCATGAAGCCTGTTCATGGTGCCGGCCTAATTGCGATTGATTGGTGCGCCCAGTTTTCGGCAATGGCCGCATTATGGGTAACTAGCACAATAGAAATGCCTTGATCCTTCGTGATCTTGGCCAGCAGTTCGAGCGTTTGACGCTGTGTGATCGGGTCCAGTCGGCTGGTTGGCTCATCAGCAAGCAAAACAACCGGCTCGACGGTGAGCGCGCGGGCAACCGAAATCCGTTGCAACTCTCCGCCTGATACCGCGTCCGGACACCGCTCAAGCAGGTCGGGATAAAGGTTCAAGGCAATCAAATACTCTGTGACGCGGTCCCAAGTGACACCGTGCAGGCGGGCGACGTCCCGTAGGCTTCTCTGTAGTGGAACATGAGGCGGAAAAGCGGCAGGCGGATCTTGGTAGAGCTTCTGCACCGCGTGCCGACCCAGGCCTGAGGCCCGTTGAACGCTTCCGCGCGCGGGGGCGATCAACCCTGCAAGCGTGTCGAGAAGCGTGGTTTTGCCAATGCCGCTGGGGCCCGTGACCGCGACACGCTCGCCCGCCCTCAGGGACAAATCGAAGCCCTCGATCAACACCCGGTC
>JAKSDN010000552.1 GCA_022360075.1 Kiloniellales bacterium
GAGGCTTCCCTCGATAAGGCGCCGCGCGTGCGTTACGCGGTGACCGTGGCCGCCGACCAGGGCGAGTGGATCCCGGTCGTCGAAGGCGTCGAGAAGAAGAGCCTCTTCGTCGATCCGGCGCTCGGCACGGAGAGTTTCCTGCTCCGCCTGGCCCCGGGCGCGGCGGTGCCGGCACACGCGCATGCGGTCACCGAAGAATGCGTCATGCTCGAAGGCGAGATGCGCATTGGCGATCTTCTGCTGCGGGCCGGCGACTTCCATGCCGTTTCCGCCGGCGCGCCCCATCCGGTGATCTTCAGCGAGACCGGCGGCCTCCTTTACGTTCGCGGCGAGATTCGCGACTAGGCAGGGCGCGGCCTTTCCGATCGGTCTGGGCCTTGAGCGGGCCGAGAAGCTCCCCCGAAAAAACTTCGTTCGGCCTGCATCTCAACGCCTTTCGGCTGCGTAGTGAGATCCGAGGGAGTGTGTCTTGGATCGGTCGGTCTTGCGGGAGACGAGGGATCCGCCTCTGGCGGCGCTGCTTGCGGCGACGGCGGCGGGCGACGAGGCGGCGTTCGGCCGGCTCTACGCGGCGACGAGCCCTCGGCTTTTCGCCGTCATTCTGCGCATCGTCGTACGCCGGGACTGGGCGGAGGAGGTCTTGCAGGAAGTCTACCTGACGATTTGGGACCGCGCCGGCGACTACTGCCCGGACCGGGGCGCGCCGATGGCTTGGCTGACCACGATCGGGCGCAACCGCGCCCTCGACCGCTTCCGCCGCAAGCGCGACGAGCTGCCGCTCGAGGCGATCGAGGGTTCGGCAGCCTCGATCGACCCCGAGCCGAGCCCGCTGGACTGGGCCCTGGCCGGCGCGGAAGCCCGCCGCCTCAAAGCCTGTCTGGACCGATTGGAGCTTCGCCAGCGCGACTGCATCGTGATGGCGATGGTCGAAGGCTATAGCCATAGCGAGCTGTCGAGCCGTTTCGACTGCCCCCTGGGCACGGTCAAAAGCTGGATTCGGCGGGGCCTCCAGCGCCTCAAGCTGTGTCTCGAGCAATGAACGAAGAGCTGAACGATACGGAAGCCCTCGCGGCGGAATACGTGCTCGGCACGCTGGAGCCGGCCGAGCGGCGGCGCGTGGAGCGGCTCCTGGCGCGCGACGCGGCCTTTACCGCCCTGGTCGACGAGTGGATCCGTCGTCTGGCGCCCCTGAGCGAGACGGTCCCGCCCGAAACGCCGCCGCCCGAGGTCTGGCAGAGAATTCAGGTCGCGTTGCGCCAGCGCCGCGCGGCCTTGGCCCAGCCGCGCCAGATCAGACGGGTTCGGCCCCCCCGCTTGACCGAGCGTCTGAGCTTCTGGCGCTGGTGCACCGTCGGTGCTAGCGCCGTTGCCGCGGTGCTCGCGCTCTACATCGTCGCTGTTCCGCTGGCGGTCCCGCCCGAGCCTCAAGGCCAATACGTTGCCGTTCTCAACCGGGGTGAAGCCGAGCCGGCCTGGCTCGTAACCGTCGATCTCGAAAACCAGGCGCTGACCATCAGGCCGGTCGCCGAGGTCGGCGTCGCAGAGCAGTCTCTCGAGCTCTGGCTGATTGCCGGCGATCAGCCGGCGCCGCGCTCCCTCGGTCTCTTGAGCCCGGAGCAGCCGGTCTCCCTCGTGCTGCCCGCAGTCTGGCAGGCCGACGAGCGGGCGCCTGCGGTGCTCGCGGTCAGCCTGGAGCCGCTCGGCGGCTCGCCCACCGGCGCGCCGACCGGCCCGGTGCTGTACCAGGGCAGCCTCTTGCCGGTCAGCGACGAGTGATCGAGTCGGCTTGGAAGCCCCAGACGCCACGGCCGC
>JAKSDN010000967.1 GCA_022360075.1 Kiloniellales bacterium
CATCGCCAAGAGACCGGTCCAATCGGTCTCGCTCTAGCTTTCGCTTTGTTTCGCTCATGAAATAGCGTATCGTATACGAAACATACAAAAAGACCCTTGGCCCACGCGCTGCGTTGGGCCGAGCCACGGGTGGACAGGCTGTGACCTACAATTTCCAGTTCCGGGACGTCTGGCGAAACTTCGACGTGCTGCTCGAGGGCGCCTGGCTGACCCTGGAGCTCTCGGCGCTCACGATGGCCTTCGGGCTGCTGCTCGGGATCGTCGCGGCCTTCTTCAAGACCAGCGGTATTCAGCCACTGCGTTGGCTCGCGGTCGGCTATGTGGAAACCATCCGCAACACGCCGCTGCTGGTTCAGCTCTTCATCGTCTTCTTCGGCCTGCCCAGCCTCGGCGTCAAGCTCACGGCCTGGGAGGCGGCCGTCATCGGTCTGTCGATCAACGTCGGCGCCTACATCACCGAGATCGTGCGCGCCGGCATCGAGGCCGTGCATCACAGCCAGGTCGAGGCGGGACTCTCGCTCGGACTTTCGCGCCTCCAGGTCTTTCGCTACGTCGTGCTGATGCCGGCACTGAAGACGATCTATCCGGCGCTCGCCAGCCAGTTCGTGCTGCTGCTGATCGCCACCAGCATCGTCTCGCAGATCTCGACCGAGGAGCTGTTCCACATGGGCGGATTCCTCGAATCGCGCACCTTCCGCAGCTTCGAGATCTATCTGGTGATCACCGGCATGTATCTCGCCATGGCGCTCGGCTTTCGCGGCCTCTTCGCCGTGATCCACCGTCTCGTGTTTCCGCAGCACTGAGGGACGGCGATGCTGCGCGAGTTCGGATCCGACGAGTTCTTCTACCTGCTGTTCGCGGCACGCTGGACGATCGCGCTGACCGCCGTTGCCGTGCTGGGTGGCGGCCTGCTCGGCCTCGTCGTGATGCTGCTGCGCGTGGTGCCTCTGCGCGTAGTGAACTGGATCGCCATCGCCTATATCCAGGCGATCCAGGGCACGCCGTTGCTCGGCCAGCTCTTCGTGTTCTACTTCGGCTTCGCCATCTTCGGCCACGACGTCTCGCCTTGGGCGGCCGCAGCCGTCGCCTTTTCGATCTACGGCAGCGCCTTCTTCGCCGAGATCTGGCGCGGCTGCGTGCAGGCGATCCCGCGCACCCAGTGGGAGGCCTCGGCCTCGCTCGGGCTCGGCTTCCTCGAGCAACTGCGCTACGTGATCGTGCCGCAGGCCTTCAAGATCGCGATCCCGCCGACGGTCGGCTTCTGGGTCCATCTGGTCAAGAACACCTCGCTCGCCTCGATCATCGGCTTCGTCGAGCTGACCCGCGCCGGCCAGATCATCAACGCTGCCACCTTCAAGCCGCTGACGGTCTTCCTGGTCGTCGCCGCGATCTACTTCTGCATCTGCTTCTCGCTGTCGCAGTTGAGCCAACGCCTGGAGAGCAAGCTCCGTGTCGGTCATTGAGATCAAGGACGTCCACAAGAGCTTCGGCACGCTCGAGGTGCTGCGCGGCGTCTCGCTCGCGGTCGAGGAGGGCGAGATCGTCGCGATCATCGGGCGTAGCGGCTCGGGCAAGAGCACGCTGCTGCGCTGCCTGAACGGCCTCGAGGCGATCCAGGCCGGCTCGGTCACGGTCGATGGTGTCGAGGTCAACGCACCGGGTACGGACTTGCGAAAGCTGCGCCAGCGCGTCGGCATCGTGTTCCAGAGCTACAACCTTTTTCCGCATCTGACGGTCGAGCGCAACATCACGCTCGCGCCGACGGTCGCCAAGAAGATGCCGCTCGACGAGGCCAAGGCCTTGGCCCGCAAGGTGATCGCGCAGGTCGGTCTCGAGGACAAGCTGCAGGAATGGCCGGACAAGCTCTCGGGCGGCCAGCAGCAGCGCGTCGCGATCGCGCGATCGCTCGCCATGGCGCCGCGCGTCATGCTGTTCGACGAGATCACCTCGGCGCTCGATCCCGAGCTGATCGGCGAGGTGCTGCGCGTGCTCGAGCGCCTCGCGCAAGATGGCATGACCATGCTGCTGGTCACCCACGAGATCGGCTTCGCCCGCAACGTCGCGAGCCGCGTCGTCTTCATGCACGAGGGACTGGTTTGGGAAGAAGGTGTGGCGCGCGACACGCTCGATGCGCCGCAGACGCCCGAGCTGCGCAATTTCCTGAGCTCCGTGCTCGCCTGAGCATGGCGCCGACACTCGAAGCGAAAGGGAGGACGATCATGACCTGGACAAGAAGAGCGCTCGCCAAGCTTTCCCTGATCATCGCCGCTGTCTTCATCGCCGGAAACACCGTGCCGCCGGCCGTGGCGAACGACTTGCAGAACATCCTCGACAAGGGCGTGGTGCGCATCGGCGTGCCGCTCGACGTAGCACCCTTCGGCTTCGTCGACTCCGGCGGCAAGCCGATCGGCCTCGACGTCGACATGGCCGAAATGGTCGCCAAGGAACTCGGCGTCGAGCTCGAGCTGCAGCAGATCACCGGGATCAACCGCATCCCCTTCCTGGTGACGAACAAGCTCGACATCGTCATCTCGGTGATGGGCGCGACGCCCGAACGCGCCAAACAGATCGCCTTCACCTCGCCTTACGCCGGGCTCTACATCGGCGTGTTCGGGTCAAGCGCGAACCAAGTCGAAGATCCGAAGGATTTCGGCGACCTGAAGATCGGCGTGCCGCGCGGCACGACCCAGGACATCAGCATCACCGAGCTTCATCCCGACGGCAACATCGTACGTTTCGAGGACGATGCGACCTCGGCCGCGGCCTACCTCGCCGGCCAGGTCGATGTCTTCGCGACCGCCAACATCGTCGCGCGCGAGCTCGCCAAGCAGCATCCGGACAAGGACTTCACGCCGCTCTACAAGATCCGCAACAGCCCGGCGCACATGGGCGTGCGGATCGGCGAGCTGGAGCTGCTGCGCTGGCTCGACACCTTCATCTTCTACAACAAGATGAACGGCAACCTCGACGCCCTGCACGAGAAGTGGATGGGCGAGCCGATGGCCAAGCTGCCGAGCATGTAAGGCAGCGAAACGCCGACCCACAGCTTCGCCATCGGGCGCGGTCGCCGCCGTCGCCCGATGGCCTCGACTTCCTAGTTGACAAGGCGCCGCGCCGAACGGCGTCACGGCTGGAGTGCGACCCGATGGCAGAGACGACCGTCTTCACCGACATCGACTTCGACAAGAACGGCAAGCAAGTCTCGGTCCTGAACCTGCCGCACTCGCCGCACGAGGACGCCTGGGGCGTGACGCCGATTCCGATCGCGGTGATCAAGAACGGCAGCGGACCGACGCTGCTGTTCGAAGGCGGCAACCACGGCGACGAGTACGAGGGGCCGATCGTGCTCGGCCGCCTGATCCGCGAGCTCGACCCGGCGAGCATCCAGGGGCGCCTCATCATCATCCCGGCGATCAACACGCCGGCCGTGCTTGCCGGCCGGCGCACCTCGCCGATCGATGGGCTCAACTTCAACCGCTGTTTTCCCGGACGGGCCACGGGCTCCATCACCGAGCAGATCGTCTACTACGTCCACGAAGTACTCTTCCCCCTGGCCGACGCCTTCATCGATCTGCATTCCGGCGGCTCCTCCCTCGACATCATCCCGAGCGCCATACTGGAGCCGGCCGAAGACGACGGCTTGACGGCACGCAATCGCGCCGCCGTGCTCGCCTTCGGCGCGCCCTTCGCCGTCGCGCTCAACAACCTGGGCGACCCGCGCACCTCGACCGCCGCGGCGGTGCGCGCCGGCCTCACCACCGTCGGCACCGAGCTCGGCAGCGGCGGCGCCGTCTCGATCGAGGCCCTCGAAGTCGCCGAGCGCGGCGTGCGCAACCTCTTGGCCCACTTCGGGGTGGCCGAGCGGGACAGCGTTCCAAAGGCGCAGCCGGACCTAAAGAGAATTCCGGGTTCCGCCGGCTATGTCTATGCGCCGGCAGCCGGGGTATTCGAGCCGCTTCACCGCCGCGGCGACAAAGTCGAGGCCGGAGAGACCGCGGGCTTCGTTCACTTCCTCGCCGAGCCGGCAAGGGCGCCCGAGCCCTGTCGCTACGGCGCGACCGGCACGCTCTACGCGCGCCGCCATCCGGGGCGGGTCGAGCGGGGCAACTGCGTCGCCGTCGTCGCCGTCTCCCAGGACTGACCGGCCGGGGGCTTCTGCGCTCAAGGGCACACAACAGTCATATGTTCGAATTCTTCTTAAATTACTTCAGGATTTGTTAGAAATTTCGTCGTAGTCTACTAGATAGGAAGGAGTAGTTTTAGCACAATCTAAACGTTTCTTTGCTATTTGTATAAAATATTCTTGATACCTCGGTACTTGTCATGAAATTGAGCCTCAGGCACCTGCTGGCCGTTGCCTTTACCGTCATCGCGACAGTCCCGGTTCTTTTCCTCGGCGCCTGGGTCCAAAAGACTTCGCTCGAGAAGGAGCTGGCAGCCGTTCACGAGAAGCATCTCCTGCTGGCCAGCAACATCACCGCCGCGCTCGAACGCTATGCCAAGGATACCGAGGCCGCCTTCAACCTCTTCGTGACCTTGGCCGACCAGGGACGGCCGCCCACCGCCTTCGACGAGCTGGCCAGACAGCTTGGCTTCCGCGACTTCCGGATTCTCGGCAGCCAGGACGAGATCATCCGTCAGATCGACGTCACGAACACCGAGATCGCGCCGATTCCGGCCGCGGTCTTCGCCGAGATCCGCGCCACCTTGAGCGAAGACGTCGCCTTCAGCCGCGTGACCGACGACGGGCTGGGACGCCCGACGATCTACCTGAGCCGCCGCCTTTCCTCAGAGCACGTCGCGCTGGGCTCCCTCGACACCGCCTACATCGTGCAACTTCAGAAGGCCATCGCCTTCGGCCGCAAGGGTCACGCCGCGATCGTCGACCACCGCGGCAACCTGATCGCGCATCCCAAGGCGGAGTGGGAGCGCGAGCACAAGAACATCGCGAAGGTCGAGCCGGTCAGGCGCATGCTGGCGGGCGAGACCGGCGTGACCCCGTTCTATTCCCCGGCCATGAAGCAGGACATGATCTCCGGTTTCACGACGACGCCGGGACCGGGCTGGGGCGTCATGGTGCCCCAGCCGATGTCGGAATTGGAGGAGCGCGCCAGCGACGTGCGCTGGGCCGCCTTCGCGCTCGGCCTGATCGGCATCGCGGTCGCCGCCGTGATCAGCTGGTTCCTGGCCGGTCTGCTGGCGAAGCCGGTGCAGGCCGTGCTCGACGCCGCGCGCGCGATCTCCAGCGGCCACCTCACCGCGCGGGTCGAGACCCAGTCCTCCCTCGTCCCCCGGGAGCTGCGTGATCTCTCCGACGGCTTCAACGGCATGGCCAAGACGATCCAGAACGATCAATCGACACTGTTGCGCGCGATCGAAGAGATCCAGCTCGCCGACCGCGCCAAGTCCGAGTTCCTGGCCGCCATGAGCCACGAGCTGCGCACACCTCTGAACGCCATCATCGGGTTCTCCGAAGCGATCGATCACGAGATCTGCGGCCCCCTCGGCGACGAGCGTTACAAGGACTATGCCCAGAACATCAACGGGGCGGGCACCCATCTGCTGACGATCATCAACGACATCCTCGAGCTCTCGAAGCTCGAGGCGGGCAAGCTCGAATTGGAAGATGAGGAAGTCGATCCGCTTCAGGTGATCCGCGGCGCCTTGCGGCTGATCGCAGAGCCGGCCCGCGAGGCCGAACTTGCCGTTCAGTTCGAGCCCAGCGGCGCGTTGCCGGTCGTACGCGGCAGCGAGGTCAAGCTGAAGCAGGTTCTGGTCAACCTGCTGTCCAACGCCGTCAAGTTCACGCCGGCGGGCGGGCGGATCACGCTATCGGCCTGGTGCGACGAGACGGGCGGTCTGGCCGTCCGGGTCAGCGACACCGGGATCGGCATGGCGCGCGACGAGATCGAGATCGCCCTGATGCCCTTCCGGCAGATAGACGGCAGCTTGAACCGTCGTTACGAGGGCGCGGGGCTCGGCCTGCCGCTGGCCAAGCGTCTGACGGAGCTCCACGACGGACGACTGGAGATCGAGTCGACGCCCGGCGTTGGCACCAACGTCACGCTACGCCTCGGTGCGCCGCGCCTGCTGGCAGCGGCGGCCTGAGCCTTCCCGTTACGCCACCCGATCGCGCGGCGCCTCGCCGGCGAAGAAGGCCCTGGCGTTCTCCAGCACCCGCAAGCCCATGGCGACGCGAGTCTCGCGCGTTGCGCTGCCGAGGTGCGGCAGCAGGACCACGTTCTCCATCTCGAGCAGCATCGGAGAGACCTTGGGCTCGCCCTCGTAAACGTCGAGCCCGGCCCCGGCGATCTGGCCTGACCGCAGCGCGGCGACCAGCGCCGCCTCGTCGATCACGTCGCCCCTGGCGCTGTTGATCAGGAAGGCGCTCGGCTTCATCAGGGCGAGGCGCTCTGCATTCATGAGATGGGTGTTGGCGCCGCCACCCGGACAGTGCAGCGAGACGAAATCGGCGCGCTCGAGCACTTCCTCGACGGTCCCGCAGCGTTCGGCGCCGAAGTCGGCAATCGCCTCGGCCGGCGGCGGGAAGGGATCCTGATAGAGGATCTTCATGCCGAAGCCGTGGTGCAGACGCCGCGCCGCGGCCTGGCCGATGCGTCCCAGGCCGATCAGGCCCGCGGTCTTGCCCGTGACCTGCGTGCCGACCATGTGGGTCGGCCGCCAGCCGCTCCAGTCGCCGGCGCGCAAGTGCCGCTCGCCTTCGCCGGCACGCCGCGCCACCATGAGCAGCAGCGTCACCGCGAGGTCGGCAGTCGCATCGGTCAGCACCTGGGGCGTGTTGGTAACCGTGATGCCGCGCGCCTTCGCCGCCTCGACGTCGATGTGGTTGAAGCCCACGCCGAAGTTGCCGAGGAAACGGGCCTTGAGCGGATCGGCTGCGAGCACCTCGGCATCGATGCGATCGGTCACCGTTGGGAACAGAGCATCGGCCGTGCCGAGCGCGTCCTTCAGCGCCGCCCGGTCCAGCGGCCGGTCCTCGCGGTTGAGCTCGACGTCGAAGTGCTCGGCGAGCTGCTTCTCGACCTCGCCCGGCCAGCGGCGCGTGACGATCACCTTCGGTTTGGCCATGTCCATCCCCTCCCCTCAATTGGCTGACCGACCAGGTCGCTTGTTGTGTTCTTGTCTCACGGAGTCGAACCCGAGACCAGGTTCCGAGTGCATTGATGTGGCTCTCAGCTTTCTCGTTCTTTGTCATTGCCGGGCTTGACCCGGCAATCCATCAAGGTCGCAGTCTCGCTCTAAAATGGACCCTCGGGTCAAGCCCGAGGGTGACAGTAGGGAAGAAGCCAACGATTCGAACCGCCGTCCAACCGACGGTTCCAAACACATAGGACCTAGGCGGCGACGATCTCCAGGTTCGGCGCCGACGGGCTCTCGGGAAAAGTCGGGTAGAGCGACAGGCTGCGCCCGAGCTGCTGGGCCAGCGCGAGCACGATGTCGATGGTCGGCGTCGGCGCGCCGACCAGCCGGCCCATCTCCTGCACGGCGGTCAGCAGAGCGTCGAGCTCCAGCGCGCGGCCGCGCTCCAGATCCTGCAGCATCGAGGTGCGATGGGCGCCCACCTTCGCGGCCCCGTTGATGCGCCGCTCGATATCGACCCGGAAGCTGGCGCCGAGGCTGCGGGCGATGACCTCGGCCTCGCTCATCATCGCGTGCGATACCGCCCGGGTGCCCGGATCGGTCGCGACCAGGTCGAGCGTCGCACGGGTCA
>JAKSDN010000005.1 GCA_022360075.1 Kiloniellales bacterium
CCGAAGTGCTCGACATCGCCGACCGCGTCACGGTTCTCCGGGACGGGGAGAGAGTCGCGACCGCGGAGAGCCGGACCCTCTCGGTCGACGATCTCGTCGGCCTGATGATCGGCTCGAGCGCGAACGATGCGCCGCTTGCCTCGAGGTCCGCGCCTGCCGTCAGCGGCCCGGCGTTCTCGGCGACTTACCATTCGGACAAGGGGACAAGCGCACTGTCCATCCGGCCCGGCGAGGTCGTCGGTTTGGCCGGTTTGGTCGGGGCCGGGCGAACCACCTTCGCCAAGGCGCTGGCGGGCAGCGGCAAGCGAACCGCGAGGGTAGAGCTGGCCTCCGACGGCACGACCTACCGTCTCGACTCGCCCCGGGCGGCGATGCGGCAAGGGATCGTCTATCTCACCGAGGACCGTAAGCGCGACGGCAGCTTCGCGGTGCTCGACGTCGTGGCCAATACCACCGCCTCGACGCTGTCGCGCCTGTCGATCGGGCCGTTCCGCAACAAGGCCGAGGAGCGCGATCGGGCCTCGGACGTTCTGACGCGCCTGAAGTTGGTTGCCGGTAGCACCTCCATGTCCGTCGCCGGGCTCAGCGGCGGCAACCAGCAGAAGGTCCTGTTCGGCCGCGCCTTGCTCACCGGGCCGAAGCTGCTCGTCTGCGACGAGCCGACCCGGGGAATCGACGTCGGCGCCAAGGCCGAGATCCATGCCATCCTGCACGACCTCGCCCGCGAGGGCGTCGCCGTCCTGGTCATCTCTTCGGAGATCGACGAACTCCTGGCCGTCAGCCATCGCATCGTGGTCATGCGCGACCGCCGCTTCGTCGCCGACCTGCCGGCCAGCCAAACCGACGAAAGCAAGATCCTAATCGCCGCCTCCAGCGGCCGAGAGCCCGAAAGGCAGACAGCATGAGCGCGGACCAAAGACCCACATCGATCCGGCTCGCCGTGGCGCAGATGCACTGCACGCCCGGCGACGTCGAGGCCAATCTCGCCGTCATCGAACAGCTCGTGCGCATCGCCGCGCGCGATGGGGCGCAGCTCGTCGTCCTGCCGGAGACGGCGACCACTGGCTACTTCATCGCCGACAGCCTGGAGCAGCTGGCCGAGCCCGAGGACGGGCCGACGGCGCAGCGATTGGCCGCGCTCGCGGCCGCTTGTTCGCTTCATCTCGCGATCGGCATGGCGATCGTCGAGGGTGGCAAGTACTACGATGCCCAACTGCTGTTCGGTCCCGACGGGCGACGCCTGGCGACCTATCGCAAGACGCACCTCTTCTC
>JAKSDN010001087.1 GCA_022360075.1 Kiloniellales bacterium
TAGTAGCGACCGGAGACCGTGACGATCGGTGCTTCGGGCGCGGCTTTCTGAAAGGCCTCGATGTAGCCCAGCGCGCTGCGCGGCGGCGTGTCGCGGCCATCGAGGAAGGCATGCACCACGACCTGGATCCCCGCTTCGGCCAGAACCTTGGCCAGCGCGGCGATCTGGCGCTGATGGGAGTGTACGCCGCCCGGCGACATCAGGCCCATCAGGTGGGCGCGCCCGCCGCTCGCTTCGAGCTTGCCGATCATGTCGCGCAAGGCCGGCAGCCGCTTCAGCTCGTCCTGTTCGATCGCGGCATCGATGCGCGGGAAGTCCTGCATCACGATGCGCCCGGCGCCGAGGTTCATGTGCCCGACTTCGGAGTTGCCCATCTGACCGTCGGGCAGGCCGACCTCTTGGGCCGAGGCATCGATCAAGGCATGGGGACAGACGGCCGACAGGCGGTCCAGCACCGGGGTGCGCCCCTGGCAGATGGCGTTGGCCTCGCAGTCTTCGCGGTGGCCCCACCCGTCGAGGATGCAAAGGACCACGGGCCGAGGCCGGATTCTCCCAGTCATGCTGCTCTATATAAGCCTTTCCGCCAGGTTGCGACAGGGCTTTGGCCTGCCGGCCCGGGCCTCGGAGACGCCTCATTTTAGGGGCTATTCGCGGTGGTAGGGGTGCTTGGTTAAGATTGTCTGAACCCGGTAGAGCTGCTCGGCCAGCAGGGCGCGCACCAGCATGTGCGGCCAGGTCATCGCGCCGAAGGCAATGGTTCGGGTCGCCCGTTTCTTCACCGCCTCGGAAAGCCCGTCTGCGCCGCCGATCACGAAGGCGAGATCGGCGACGCCGTCGTCACGGGCGCGGCCGACCAGCTCGGCGAAGGCGCGGCTGTTCAGTGCATTGCCCTTCTCGTCGAGGGCGACGACCTGCGCGCCGTCGGGCAAGGCAGCCAGCAAGAGTGCGCCTTCCTGCTCGCGCAGGGCTTCGGCCGGCAGGTTCTGTCGGCACTCGACCTGTTTCAGGGCGAGCGAGGCGAAGCCGCGTTCGTCGATCCGCTTGGCATAGAGGTCGTAGAGGTCTCTGGCCGGGCCCGCCCTGGCGCGCCCAACCGCGGCGATCGTGATGCGCATCGGGCCTCGCGGCCCCGATGCGGCGGCTTACACCGGCATGGCCGAGCGCTCCGGCAGGTCCGCGCCCCACATCTTCTCGATGTTGTAGAACTCCCTGACCTCGGGCCGGAACAGATGGACGATGACGTCACCGGCGTCGACCAGAACCCAATCGCAACGGTTCTGACCTTCGACCGAAGGCGTGCGCGCGAGCAGCGGCTTCAGCTTGGTGACCAGATGGTCGGTCATGGCACCGACCTGGCGCTGCGAGCGACCGCTCGCCACCACCAAGAAGTCCGCGATGTCCGATTTTCCAGCGAGATCGATGACGACAATGTCTTCGCCCTTGTCGTCATCGAGGGAGCTTTGCACGATTTCCACCAGGTGCCGGCTAAACGCGAGCCCTGGCTCCTGTCGACCGGCCCCGAGGGTCATGTCGTTAGGGGCCTTGTCCTGATGAATTATGGTCTCACCTCTGTCGTTTCGTTGCTCCGGTGGGATCGCGCTGCGCCGTCTGGCTGAGGCCCGATCCACGTTGAGCCCGGATTTCCGTTGCCGACTGGGCGTTCAGCCTGTTGTGCAGAAACGTCCAGGCCGGCGGCCGCTTGGCCGTCAAATGCCGCGCGTTCGAGGCCCTGATCCGGGCCCGAGCATAGCGCCGGGCCGCCACAGCGGCATTTGCCCTCAAATGATAGGAGGGGCGATTGAAAACCGCAATGACGACTGTGTTAAGGATTTCCTGCCATCTGCCCCAAGAAGAGAGCTGAACTAGGTTGTCGGCCCCCATCAGCCAGACGAAGCGCACGCGTGGAAAGCGCCGGCTCAGCGTGGCCAGACTGTCGGCGGTGAAGCGGGTGCCGAGCGCATTCTCCAGGCCGGTGACACGGATTCGCGGATGGCGGACCATCCGCTGCGCCGAGGCCATCCGGTCCTCGAAAGGCGCCATCCCGGCGCTGGATTTCAGCGGATTCTGGGGCGAGACCAGCCACCAGACCTCATCGAGCCCGAGGCGGCGCAGGGCCTCCAGGCTGATCTCGCGGTGACCCTCGTGGGCCGGGTTGAAGGAGCCGCCGAGCAAGCCGATGCGCGCATTTGGCGGCGGCAGACGCCCGCCGAGCGCCGCGCCGAGCCGGGAAAGCGTGGGGAGAGCGCGGCCGTTCAAGGGGTGCAAATCTCTTTGCTGCGTGTTTGGCGGGCGTTGTGCGTCCTTCGAGACGCCCGCTTCGCGGGCTCCTCAGGATGAGGATCGTTCTTCGATCCCATCAAGGTTCTGCCTCACCCTGAGGTTTTCAAAGTCCATCTGTACGTGTTTTCTAAGGTCGTGTCTGGCCGCTGCCACGTACGACGTACTTGTAGCTGGTGAGCTGCTCGGCCCCGACTGGCCCGCGGGCGTGCAGCTTGCCGGTCGAGATGCCGATCTCCGCGCCCATGCCGAACTCGCCCCCATCGGCGAACTGGGTCGAGGTGTTGTGCATGACGATGCCCGAATCGATCCGGCTGAGAAAGCGCTCGGCCGTCGCCGCGTCCTCGGTGACGATGGCGTCGGTGTGGTTCGAGCCGTAGCCGTTGACGTGGGCGATCGCCTCGTCGACGCCCTCGACCACCCGCGCGGCGATGATCGGCGCCAAGTATTCGGTGGTCCAGTCCTCGGCTTTGGCTGGGACTACGCGCGGGTCGGCAGCCTGCACCTCGCCGTCGCCGCGGACCTCGCAGCCGGCGGCGATCAGGTCGTCGAGGATCGGCTTGAGGTGGCTCGAGACGACGGCGCGGTCGATCAGTAGGGTCTCGGCCGCCCCGCAGATGCCGGTGCGGCGCATCTTGGCGTTGAGCACGATCTCGCGGGCCATCTCGAGCTTGGCGGCGCGGTCGACGTATGTGTGGCAGAGGCCCTCGAGGTGGGCGAGGACGGGAATGCGGCTTTCGGCGAAGACCCGCTCGATCAGGCCGCGGCCGCCGCGCGGCACGATGATGTCGACGTAGTCGTGCAGGCTGAGCAGCAGACCGACGGCCGCCCGGTCGCTGGTCGGCACGCGCTGAATCGCAGCCTCCGGCAAGCCGGCCGCGGCCAGGCCCGCTTGCAGGCAATCGAGAATCGCGCCCGAGGATCGGAAGCTCTCCGAGCCGCCGCGCAGGATCGCGGCATTGCCGGCCTTGAGGCAGAGGCCGCCGGCATCGGCGGTCACGTTCGGCCGACTCTCGTAGATGATGCCGATGACGCCGAGCGGCACCGCGACCCGGGCGATCTTGAGGCCGTTCGGCCGCTCCCATTCCGCCAGGGTCTTGCCGACCGGATCGGGCGCCGCGGCGATCTGCTCAAGGCCCGCGGCCATGGCCTCGATCCGGGCCGGGTTGAGCTCGAGGCGGTCGAGCAGAGCGGCGGTCAGGCCCTTGGCCCGGCCGCCGGCCATGTCCTCGGCATTGGCGGCGAGGATTTCGGCCTCGCTTGCGCGAAGCGCGGCGGCCGCGGCTTCCAGGGCCCGGCGCTTGACCGCCGGGTCGGCGAGCGCCAGCGTGTGCGCCGCCTGGCGCGCGGCGCGGCCCAGGTCTTCCATCTGACTGGCTAGGTCGTCCCGCAGGACCGCGGTTTCAGCGGTCATGGCTTCCTCCCGTCTCCCGTCCGGTGTTCGAGGTCAGCACCAGATCGTCGCGGTGAATCAATTCCTCGCGGCCACGGTAGCCGAGCCGTGCCTCGATTTCACGGCTCTTGTGGCCGATGATCCGGCCGGCGTCGCCGGCGTTGTAGGCGATCAGGCCACGCGCCACCTCGCGTCCCTCGGGGTCCTCGACCACGACGGCGTCGCCGCGCTCGAAGCTGCCCTCGACACGGGTCACGCCGGCCGGCAGCAGGCTCTTGCCGGCGGCGAGCGCCTTCAGCGCCCCGGCATCGACCCGGATCCGCCCGCGCGGCTGCAGCGAGCCGCCGATCCAGCGCTTGCGCGCCGCACGCGGCTCGAGCCCGGCCAGGAACCAGGTGCAGCGCGCGCCGGCCGCGATGGCGGCGATCGGGTGCTGGCCCCGGCCATCGGCGATCACCATGTGGCAGCCGCCCTGCACGGCGATGCGCGCGGCGGCGAGCTTGGTGACCATGCCGCCCGAGGAATAGCCCGGCGGCGCCTTGCCGGCCATGGCTTCGATCGCCCCGTTGATCTCCGGCACGAGCGGCACCAGCTCGGCGGAAGGATCGCGGCGCGGGTCGGTCGTGTAGAGCCCATCGATGTCGGACAGCAGCACCAGGACGTCGGCGTCGATCATGGCCGCCACGCGCGCGGCCAGGCGGTCGTTGTCGCCGAAGCGGATCTCGGCCGCGGCCACCGCGTCGTTCTCGCTGATCACCGGCACGGCGCCGAGCCGCAGTAGCGTGTCGAGCGTGTTGCGCGCGTTGAGATGACGGCGCCGCTCCTCGGTGTCGCCCAGGGTGAGCAGGATCTGGGCGACGGTGATGTCGTGGCGGGCGAGCGCCTCTTGGTAGGCGTGGGCGAGGCGGATCTGGCCGGTGGCGGCGCTCGCCTGGCTCTCTTCCAGCTTGATCGCCCGGCGGGTCAGCTTGAGGTGGCGCCGGCCGACGGCGATGGCGCCGGAGGAGACCACGATCACGTCCGCACCGCGGGCCTTCAGTTCGGCCAGGTCGTCGGCGAGCGCGTTCAGCCAGGTCCGGTGGATCGCGCCGCTGTCCTCTTCGACCAGCAAGGCCGAGCCGATCTTCACGACCACCCGGCGCGCCGCCGTCAGATCGGGGGCCACGGTCGGATCTTGTTCGGCGAGGCGGCCGTGCGGCGTCATGGCTGCCAGCCCTGGGCCATGCTGTCGGTCTCGCGCGTCGGCGCGGCCCGCGCCGCGCGGGCGTCCTGCACCGCATGCAGAAGGCCGAACAGGACCGGCTCCAGGCCGTCGCCGCTGACGCCCGAGATCGCATGGACCTGCGCGCCGGCCGCTGCGCAGAGCTGGTCGCAGCGCCGCTCCAGCGTCTCGGGGTCGAGCGCGTCGCCCTTGTTGAGCGCGACCAGCTCGGCCTTCTCGGCCAGCCCATGGCCATAGGCCTCGAGTTCGGCGCGCACCGTTCGGTAGGCGCCGGCGACATCTTCCTGGGTACCGTCGATCAGATGCAGCAGGATGCCGCAGCGCTCGATGTGGCCGAGGAAGCGGTCGCCCAGGCCGGCGCCGTCGTGGGCACCTTCGATCAGGCCGGGAATGTCGGCCAGGATGAACTCCTCGCCGCCGACATAGACCACGCCCAGGTTCGGGTGCAGCGTGGTGAAGGGATAGTCGGCGATCTTCGGCCGCGCCCTTGTGACCGCGGCCAGGAAGGTCGACTTGCCGGCGTTGGGCAGGCCGACCAGGCCGGCATCGGCGATCAGCTTGAGGCGCAGCCAGACCCAAAGCTCCTCGCCCGGCCAGCCGGGATCCGTCCGGCGCGGCGCCCGGTTCGTGGAGCTCTTGAAGTGGGCATTGCCGAAGCCGCCGTCGCCGCCCTTGGCCAGGACCCGGCTTTGCCCGACCTCGGTCAGGTCGGCGAGCACGTCGGTCTTGCTCTCGTCGAGCACCTGCGTGCCGGCCGGCACCTTGATCACCAGGGTCTCGCCGGCCGCGCCGGTCCGGTCGCGGCCTTGGCCGTGCTGGCCGCGTCCGGCCTTGAAGTGCTGGCGGTAACGGAAATCGATCAGGGTGTTGAGGCCCTCGACCGCCTCGACGATCACGTCGCCGCCCCGGCCGCCGTCGCCGCCGTTCGGGCCGCCGAACTCGACGTACTTCTCACGCCGGAAGGACATGCAGCCGTTGCCGCCGTCGCCGGAGCGCAGATAGATCTTGGCTTCGTCGAGGAACTTCATCGCTGTGCCGTCTGCATCCAGGCGCGCTTCAAGACGAAGCGCCGGCAGGCCACCTCGCTGTTCCGGGCCTTTGACCATTCGGTCTCCTCGCCACTATAGCGAAAGCCGCACTTCTCCAGCACCCGGCCGGAAGCGGGATTGTCGACGAAGTGGCCCGCCACCAACTCGTCGACCCCGAGTTGCTCGAAGGCGAAGGCCACCACGCAGGCGGCTGCCTCGCTCGCCAGGCCGCGGCCCCACCAGGGCTCGCCGATCCAATAGCCGATCTCGAAGCTTCCGGACCTGCGCCACTCCAGCCCGACGATCCCGATCAGTGCCGAGTCGTGTTCGAGGGCGAAGTGGGCGCTGCTGTCATCCGGCTCTTTGTCGTGCAGCCCGGCGATCCAGTCCTCGGCCAGGCCGTCGGGATAGGGGTGCGGAATGCGCGAGGTCATGCGCGCGACCGCCCAATTGTTGCACAGGCGCTGGACCTCGGGCGCGTCGTCGCGGGCGAGGGCGCGCAAGACGAGGCGCTGCGTCTTCAAGGTCGCTTCCAAGGGACTGGGCCTCCCGTCCCATCGGATCGCGGAGGGCAAGGAAAAAGGGAGATGGCTGCCCATCTCCCTCCTTGATCCGCTCTGTCTGCGATGGGCGCCACCGTCGGTGGCTCGCCCACCGAGGTTATTCTGCGGGGCTCGGCGACGGCTGCGGCGCGACCGAGACATAGGTCCGGCCGGCAGCGCGCGTGCGAAAGGCGACCTTGCCCTCGATCAGGGCGAAGATCGTGTGGTCCTTGCCCATACCGACGTTCTCGCCGGGGTGAAACTTGGTGCCGCGCTGGCGCACGATGATGTTGCCCGGGATCACCGCCTCGCCGCCGAACTTCTTGACGCCGAGCCGGCGACCGGCGCTGTCGCGTCCGTTGCGCGAGCTGCCGCCTGCCTTCTTGTGTGCCATGGGCGCTTACTCCTTGCTCTCGTCGTCCGCGTCCGGCTTGGCGTCGTCGCTCTCGTCGGCGGCTTTCTTTGCCGTGGCCTTCTTCGCCGGTGCCTTCTTTGCGGCAGCTTTCTTGGCCGTGGCTTTCTTCTCGGTCGCCTTCTTGGCCGGCGCCTTCGCCTCGGTCTCGCTTGCCGCCTCTTCGACCGCCTCGGCCTCTGTGGGCTCCGGCGTAGCCTCGGCCTCTTCCTTCTTGGCGGCCTTTTTCGCCGCCTTCTTCTTGGCGCTCGGCTTCTTGCCGTCGGTCAGGATCTCGGTGATCCGCAGCGTCGTCAGGTCCTGGCGGTGACCGTTCTTGCGTTGGTAGGTCTTGCGCCGCTTCTTCTTGAAGACCAGGATCTTGGGCCCACGGGTCTGCTCGAGAATCTCGGCGGCGACCGTGGCCCCGGCCACGAAGGGGGCGCCGACCGTCGTCGCGCCCTCCTCGCCGACCATCATGACGGACTCGAACGCGACCAGGTCCCCGGCCTCGCCCTCGAGTCTCTCGACGGTCAGCTTTTGGTTCTCGGCGACCTTGTATTGCTTGCCGCCTGTCTTGATGACTGCGAACATCGAACGCACTGCTTTTCGGCAATAATAACAGGGCCGCGAAGGCGCCCTCCGCGGCGGACGGGGCACTATAGCCAGGCCGAAAGCGCTGTCAACGCCTTTCCAGGGCGGAATTCGGCGGTTTTTCCGATCTTATTAGACGGCTGCTCTGAGGTCGGTTTTCGTCCCTTCCAGCCGCAAGGTCGCTGTCGCTGGCGCCTCGTTTTCGATCCCCACGGCGGTGAGCGATCCGCTGCCGGCCTCGGCCACCAGGGCCAGGCGCGTGGTCGGGTTGAGGATCGGCGCGGTGAGCCAGGCCAAGTCGTCCGCCGCCGTCGCCATGCGGCCGCTCATCAGGCGGCAGCGATGCTCGCTCTCGGTGCCCCGGTTGCGGCCGCGCAGGCCCGGGGTCTGCCAGTGGTTGGCGGCCGCGTGGGGGCTTTCCAGCACGAAGGCGCGGCGCTCCAGGCGCTCGATCACGCATCCCTCATCGGGTTGCGTGCCGCTCAACAGGAAGATCGCCGGCAGGGCCAAAGGCGTCTCGGTCAGCAGACGCTTGGCCGCCGCGTAGTCGGGACAGGTCTCGAAGGCGAGGCGCAGCAGATGGGCCGGCGGCAGGGCCCGCTTGCGCCAGACCGCGACCCGCTCCAGCGTCCAGTCGGCCGCGAAGGCCCCGGTGCGGTGGCGCAGCGGCGCCTGGTTGAAGCAGGCGGCGAAGCGCCCGGGCGCCATCGCCTGGACCACGCCGACGAAGCCCGGCCAGGTCAGGTTGATCCAGGGCCCGGCCTCGGCCTCGAAGCGCGCGGCCACGACCTGGGCGCCGAGGCCGTCGAAGGGCCAGTCGAGGATGCGCAGCAGGCGGTTGCCGCCGCTGGGGCTCGGCACCACGGCGGTCGTGCAGCCCCACTCGTAGCTGACATTGAGGAAGAAGGCGCCCGGCGCGCCCAGGTGATGGGCGATCTCTGTGATCTCGCCGAGATAGGGGTTGCCGGCCTTGCCGAGCCAGCGCCGCGACAGCCGGTCGCCGAAGCGGATTGCGAAGGGCGGATAGCGCTTCTGGGCGGTGCCGAGCAGCGCCTCGGCGCGCCCGCGCGTGGCCTCGAGCAGCGCAACCGGCCCCCCTCGGCCAAGCTCGATGACCGGGATCGCCGGCAGGGAAGCGGAAGCATCGCGCCTCATGAGCCCAAGATAGGCCGCCCGCCGCCCGCGACCAAGCGGCAACCGCCGCCGGCGCGATCGCTTGCGGGCGGCAAGCCCTTGGGCTAGTTTCCCCGGCGCCCCGCCCGGCGCGCTTGCCGCCGGGTCCCGAGCTCGCGGAGAGGTGCCGGAGTGGTCGAACGGGGCGGTCTCGAAAACCGTTGTACTGGTGACAGTACCGAGGGTTCGAATCCCTCCCTCTCCGCCACGATCCGGAACGCCGAAGTCCTCAAAATCCGCTGAGCTTCGGCGGTGCGACGAGCGCCGCTTTCGGTCTTTGGTTCGCGCCTCTTCTTCGTTCGCCGTGCGCAAACCGTGCCGCCCCGCTCGGCGCTTGGCAGATCTCCGCCGTCCGGGCTAGGCTCGCGCTCCAGAAATCCTCAAGCCCGGTCCCGCCTCGAGTCGCCGCCGCGGACGCGGCCAGAA
>JAKSDN010001009.1 GCA_022360075.1 Kiloniellales bacterium
CCGAATCGACCTGCTGGAACTTGTCGAAAATGCGCTCGAGCGCCTGCGGCGGGATACCGGGCCCGTTGTCGGAAATGGTGACGAGCAGATCCTCCTTGCCGGCCTGCGCGCGCACCTCGACGCGCGGCGCCGATCCGTCGCAGAACTTGATGGCGTTGGACAGCAGATTGACCACGACCTGAATCAGGCGGTCGCGGTCCGCGTGCACGGCCGGCAACTCGTCCGGCAGAGCGAGCTGCAGCGCGATTCCCTGCTCGGTGAAGAGGCTGCCGGTCGCGGCGATGGCCTCTTCGATCGCTTCCTTCGACTCGATAGTGGCCATCTGCCATTCCATGCGGCCGGACTCCATCTTCGCCAGATCGAGAATCTGGTTGATGAGGCGGGTCAGGCGCTCGCTCTCCTTGACGATGATGCCGAGGAACTCCATGCGCTCCTTCGGATCGATGTCGCGGTGATCGTAGAGGATCTCGCTGAACGAGCGGATCGAGGTCAGCGGCGTGCGCAGCTCGTGGCTGACCGTTGTGAGAAAATCGTCCTTCAGCCGGTCGAGCTCCTGCAGCCGCTCGTTGGCCGCGCGCAGGCTGCGCGAGGCGATCTCCAGCTCGCGCGACTTCTGCTCGAGCTGATGGCTGTGCTCGATGACGTGCGAGGCCTCGTCGAGGATCTCCATCACCTCCTCGATGCTGGCGATCTCGCCCTTGACCACCGAGGCGACCATGACCCGAGAGGAGGCCGCGCCGATCGCGCCGGCCAGCAGACGCTCGGTGAACTGCACGATGTCGGCATCGGCCTCCTTCAGCTTGCGCAGATTGAGCCCGCGCCGGGCGGCGTAGCTCTCGTAGGCGCGGTCGGCGCGCTGGCGACCGACGAAGCGCACCACCAGGCCGTAGAGGTCCTTGAAGGTCGCGGTGCCCTGCCAGAACTGCGAGCCCGAGCGCTCGCCCGAATGGCGGTAGACGTCGACGAAGAGCGTCGCCTGAACCCGCTCGATCGCGCTCTGCCGGCTGGCGAGCGAGACGGCGATGTAGCCGCCGATGTTCACCAGCATCGACCAGAAGAGCGCGTGGGAGAGGTAGTCCATGCCCTGCATGCCGAAGAGCTCGTAGGGCTTCAGCAGCTCGATCCCGTAGAGCCCCTGCTCGATGAAGCCGGCCGGAATCCAGCCCGAGCGGGCGAAGGACGGCAGCAGCAGCGTGTAGAGCCAGACCAGGAAGCCGAGGCTGAGCCCGGTCATCGCGCCCTTGTGCGTGCCGCCCTTCCAGAAAATGCCGCCGATGATCGCCGGCGCGAACTGAGCGGCGGCGGCGAAGGAAACCAGGCCGATGGTGACCAGGGCGTAGGACTCGCCGATGTAGCGGAAGTAGACAAAGCTGAAGAGCAGGATCAGCAGGATGCTGCCGCGCCGGATCGCCAGCAGCAGGCCGGTCAGATCGCCTTCCTTGTCGAGGCGCAGCCAGGTCATGCGCAGCATCACCGGCATCACCAGGTCGTTGCAGATCATCGTGCTGAGCGCGATCGTTGCCACGATCACCATGCCCGTCGCCGCGGAGAGGCCGCCGATGAAGGCGAGCAGCGCCAACCACTCCTGGCGCTCGGCCATGGGCAGGGCGAGAAGGAAGGTGTCGGCATCGACGCTACCGTCGGGGAATTGCAGAAGGCCGGCGATCGCGATCGGCAGCACGAAGATGTTGATCACCAGCAGGTAGAGCGGAAACAGCCAGACCGCCTTGTTGAGGTGCGACTCGTCGAGGTTCTCAACGACCGTCACCTGGAACTGCCGCGGCAGACAGATGATCGCCGCCATCGACAGCAGGGTGAGCGTGACCCACTGGCCGTAGCTGCCGATCCCCTCCATGCGATACAGCCGCGCCAACTCCGGGTTCGCCGCGGCCTCGGCGAACAGCGCGCCGAAGCCGCCGTGCAGGCCGAAGGTGACGAAGAGGCCGACGGCGAGAAAAGCGACCAGCTTGACGACGGACTCGAAGGCGATGGCGACGACCATGCCTTCGTGCTGTTCGCTGGCGTCGATGTGCCGCGTCCCGAAGAGGATCGTGAAGATCGCCAGCGCGAAGGTGACCACCATGCCGGTGTTGCGCAGCACCGGCAGGTCGCCCAATTCGCTCGGCATCACGATTTCGGGGTATTGCAGCAGCACGGTCAGGCTGGTCGAGACCGCCTGAATCTGCAGCGCGATGTAGGGCATGATGCCGATGACGGCGATCACCGAGACCAGCCCGCTCAACATCGTGCTCTTGCCGTAGCGCGACGAGATGAAGTCGGCGATCGAGGTGATGCGATGGGCCTTGCTGATGCGGATGATCTTGTGGATCACGAACCACCAAAGCGCGAAGGTCAGGGTCGGGCCGAGGTAGATGGGCAGGAAATCGAGTCCGCTGGAGGCGGCGCGGCCGACGCTGCCGTAGTAGGTCCAGGAGGTGCAGTAGACGGCGATCGACAGGGCGTAGATGTAGGAGTTGTTCGCCAGGCTGCGGCCCTCGTCGGCCCGCTTGTCTCCGTAGTAGGCGATAGCGAAGAGCAGGCAGAGATAGGCGAAGGCGACCAGAAAGACGACCCAGCCCTGAAGCACGGCTACACCTTCCCGCGTGGCCCGGCCTTGTGCGGCGGCGCCCGTTCCGATCTGGGCAAGGGCTTGGCCCGCGCAGCGGACAACCCGACCAGCGCGATGAAGGCACCCCAGGCGACGAAAAGGTAGAGATAGAGCAGCGGCACGTCGGCCAGAAAGACGTCGAGGCTGAAGAGCGATAGCAAGGGCGGGTTGAACAGCAACAGGCCCAAGAAGAACAGCGCCAGCGTGCGCTCGCCGATCGCACCGGGTCTCGTCATGGCCAGTCCCAGCCCGGCCCCGCCGCCGGGCTTTCGCCTCCGTTACATAGTCTCCATTGAGTTTACAGGGCTTTAGGACGCCGACCACGGCAAATTGGTGCTGGGGGTCTGGGGGGCTAATGCCATCGGTCGGGCTTGATGATCATGGCCTTGAATAGAGTTCAGGCTCTTATGGTTCGCCGGGCTCACTCCCGACCACCATTGATGGGTGTGTTGCACGACCACCGTGCGTCCTTCGAGACGCGCCCTAACGGGCGCTCCTCAGGATGAGGTAAATCTTTGGTGGCATTAAGAAATGTCCTCATCCTGAGGAGCCCGCCATGGCGGGCGTCTCGAAGGACGCACGGTGGTCGTGCAACACACCCATCGATGGTGGTCGGGAGTGAGCCCGGCGAACCATAAGAGCCTGAACTCTATATCAAGGCCATGATCATCAAGCCCGACCGAAGGCATTAGCCCCCCAGACCCCCAGCACCAATTTGCCGTGGTCGGCG
>JAKSDN010000471.1 GCA_022360075.1 Kiloniellales bacterium
CCGGCGGCATCCTCTTCGCCACGCTCGTGAGCTGGGCCCTGAGCGGCTATATCACGCGTGCGATCCTGCCCATCGTCGAGGCCGCAAACGCCAACGCCGCCGGCCGCTTCGGCGTCGCTGCGCCGCAGCCCGGGCGCCTGGCGCCGCGGGAGCTGCGCGAGCTCGCCCATTCCTTCAACGTGCTCGCCGAGGAGATCAAGGTCTCCCACCTGAGCAACCTCGAGGCCCTGGAGGCCGCGCGGCACGCCGAGGCGGAATACCGCGGCATCTTCAACGAGGTGGCGATCGGCATCTATCGCAGCGCGCCCGACGGCCGCCTGCTGCGCGCCAATCCAGCCCTGGTGCGGCTCAACGGCTACGATACGGAAGCCGAGATGCTGGCCTCGGTGAAGGACGTGTCCGACGAATGGTACGTCGATCCCCATCGCCGCCAGTCCTTCCGGCGACAGCTCCTCGAACAGGGTCGCGTGACCAACTTCGTCTCGGAGATCTACCGCCACAAGACCAAGGATCGGATCTGGGTGTCCGAAGACGCGCGGGTCGTCCGCGACGAGGGCGGCGCCCTGCTCTACTTCGAAGGCACCGTGCTCGACATCACCGAGCGCAAGCGCGCCGAGGAGGCGACACGCCGGGCGATCGAGGCCGAGACCTCGAACCGTACGAAGTCCGAGTTCCTGGCGACCATCAGCCACGAGCTGCGCACACCGCTCAACGCCATCATCGGCTTTTCGGAGATCATGAAACGCGGCACCTTCGGCACGCTCGGCGTGCCACGCTATGCGGACTACGTCGACGACATCCACGAGAGCGGTCTGCACCTGCTCGACCTGATCGACGACCTGCTCGATCTGTCGAAGATCGAGGCGGGCAAGTTCGAGCTGCAGGACGAGGTGATCGACCTTTCGGTCCTGATCCCCGCCGTGATCCACAAGATCGAGCCGGACCGCAGCAAGAAGCACCTCGCCCTCGACGTCGAGATCGCCACGGACCTGCCGCGGCTAATGGCCGACCAGCGCGCCGTGGAGCGGATTTTGCTGAACCTGCTGTCCAACGCCGTGAAGTTCACGCCGCCCAGCGGACAGCTTCGGGTTCGCGCCTTCGCCCTTGACGGCGACATCTGTCTGGCGGTGGAGGACAGCGGCATCGGGATCGAGGCGGCCGATCTGGAGAAGGTGCTCTCGCCCTTCGGACGCGCCGAGCAGCCGATGGTGCGCACCCAGAAAGGCACCGGCCTCGGCCTGCCCATCGTGCGCTCCCTGATCGAGATGCACGGCGGCCGGCTCATTCTGCACAGCACGCCGGGCCAAGGCACCGTGGTCACGGCCCACTTCCCGACCGGCCGGATCGTCAAGAAGGTCGCCTAGAGCGGACCGCGATCCGCTCTGACGCTGAAGTTCAGAGCGTTTGCGCCCGGCGTTCACCGCGGCTCGGGCTCGTCCGGCAGCAAGTAGGTGGCGATCGCCATGAGATCCGCCTCGCTGAGGAAGGCGGTTCCCTCGCGCACCACCTCACCCATCAGGCCGCCCAAGGAATCGCCCTCGGGCGTGATCCCCGTGCGCAGCGCAAAGACCAGGTCGTTGCGGGTCCAGCCGCTCCCTTTCAGCGCCTCGGCCGTGATCGGCGCCGACTTGCCGCCGCCGGGAAGACCGCCGGCACCCTGCAGAGCCTCCGCCGCCGAGCGGGCCCCGAGCGCGTTGCGCGGCGTGTGGCAGGCGCCGCAATGGCCCGGTCCTTCGACGATGTAAGCACCACGGTTCCAAGCCACGCTGCGCGCGGGATCAGGCTCGAAGGCCCCGGGATCGAAGAACAGCCCGCGCCAGAGCTTGAGGGCGGCGCGCCGGTCGAAAGGAAAGGCCAGGTCATGGTCTCGCGACGGCGAGGCCGCCGGCGGCACCGTCCAGATCGCCGCCCAAAGATCGGCGACGTCCTGGTCGCTCAGCTTCGTGTAGAAGACATAGGGAAAAGCAGGATAGTAGGGGCGGCCCTGCGGCGAGACCCCGTGCCGGACCGCGGCCGCGAAGTCCTCGAGGCTCCAGACGCCAACGCCGTGCTCCGGATCCGGCGTGATGTTGGGCGCGTAGAAGCGGCCGAAAGGCGTGTCGAGAGCGGGCCCGCCGGCCAAAGGTGCCCCGCCCTGCGCCGGATCGCTATGACAAGCGATGCAGCCCGCCATCCGGGCGACATAGGCGCCCCTGCCCGGATCGCCCTGGAGACCCGGCGCGATGCCGGCGTCCGGCGCGATCGGCCAGAACTCCAACGCACCAAGGCCGCCGCCGGCAGCGGCGGTGGCCGCCAAGGCAACAACGAGGATCGCCCGCATCGAGCGCGCTATTTCTTCACCCGAAAGCGCGTGTGACAGGCATTGCAGGTCTGGGCCAGATGGTTGAAAGCGGCTTGCGGCGGCATCTGTGCCAGCATCTCGCCGCTCGGGCCCGCCCCGCTGCCCATCATCATGTTTCGGCCCATCATCCGGCCTCGGCCTTCGGCCATCATCATTCCCTGTCCTTGCCCCGTCATCATGGCGCCGGACTCGCGCGGATTGTCCGCGGCCTGCACCAGCGCGGCGCTGACCTCTGCGAGGCGACCGGCCAAAGCCTCGAACGCTGCCCAGTCCTGCCAGATCGTCGGCAAGGCCTCGGTCGGCTTGTCCAGGCTGCCCTCGGGAAACAGCGCCGTGATCTTGTCGCCGCCATGGTCGCGGATCTCCGCCGCCGCGGCCCTGACGACGGCGGGATCGTAATCCCTTTCGCCCTTGAAGATGCTGGCCAGGGTTTTCATGGCCTTGCCGATGCCTTCCATCAGATCCATGCGTTCCTTGACCACGCCGCTGGCCCCGCCGTGGGCGAGGGCCTCGGCCGCGCCAAGTGCAAGGCAGGCGAGACTCAACACAACAAAGCCATGGCGACGGGTCGAGCGTCCTTTGCGGGTCATGGCGAGCTCCGTCCGTTCGGCGGCGACCGTCACGGGGCCGCCGGGATCGCGTCAGACAGCGAGGCTAGGACTTCCAGCCGCAGGAGGGTCAAGCACGGTGGTGGGAATTCCTTTGTCTTCGTGCCGATTCGCGACCCTGAAACAATTGAAGCCGAGAAGGGTCTCGCCCGGACATCAAGCGGAAACCTTGGCTTCCGATATCGCGGTCATGACCCGGCCGTCACCGGACCGGGCGAATGAATGGAGGTCACCATGACTCAGACAGAAGCCATGATCGCACGGCAGGCGTTCGCGGGCGTGGAGCAGAGGTCACAGGGTGGCGTGTTCGCGCGGACCTGGCGGACCTTGCTGATCTGGCAAGAGCGTGTCAGCGATCGCCAGGTCCTGGCGTCGCTCGACAATCGCATGCTGGCGGACATCGGTATCACGCGGGCCGAGGCGGACGTTGAGAGCCGCAAGCCGTTCTGGCAGGCCTGACGCCATGAGCGTCTACATCGTCACCAAGGACGCCGTGCCCTTCTGCGCGACCTTCAGTCGCAACGAGGCGAGTGCAATCTTCGACGACATCGTGCACTCGGGCCGCTATCGTCAGGCGGCGACCTTGGTGGTCTCTCCCCTCGGCGATGGCTACGAGGTGCTGCAGGAGGCCTACAAGCGCGCCTGATCCGACCGCTACGCGCCTACGGCCGGCCGCGCCAACAGCTTAGAAGTCGACACCGCCGGACACGCCCCGCAAGCGAGGCCTCGGCCGCCCCGACCGCCATTCGTCAACGGTCCGGGCGGCGGGGCCTGCGGTTTTCGCGCTTGCCGCCTTGCGGCCGAGGCTGCAGGGTCGCAGGCGGAAGATCGTCACGGGGCAGCGATCGAACGCGAGGAAGGGCCAATCATGTATCGACTCGCCGGCGGCGGACTCGGCCTCTTCTTGCTCGTGGGGCTCTGGGCGACGGGAGCGGCCATCGCCGCGACTCCCGAGCCCGTCGGACAGGTCGTGGCCGAGCGTGGCGACGTCAGGGTCGCTCGCGAAGGCGCGGAACGCGCGCTGACCGAGGGCGACTTCGTCTTCGAGCAGGATCGGATCGTCACGGGCGCCG
Source organism: Kiloniellales bacterium (assembly GCA_022360075.1). The sequence continues at coordinate 4,023 of JAKSDN010000471.1, forward strand.
CCGAGTCCAACGTTCAGATCGTATTCTCCGATCGCTCCAGCCTGGCGATCGGCGCCGAGAGCGAGGTCTTGTTGAGTCGCTATCGGGCGGGATCGGCCGGGGCGCGGCTGGAAGCCGTGATCGACCTGGTGCTGGGCATTCTCCGGGCGACCGTCGAGGGCAGCGGCCGCCGCGCGCCCTTCGAGGTGCGCAGCCGCACCGCCGTGGCCTCGGCCCGGGGTACGGACTGGATCGTCGAGGCCATGAGCGACCGGACGGCGGTCTTCGTCGTCTCCGGCCGGGTCGGCGTATCGGCGTACGGCGGGCTCGGCAGCCTCGTGCTGACCGACGGCTACGGCACGGACGTGCTGGAGAACCGGGCGCCCAAGCGGCCGAAACGCTGGGGTGACGCAAGGGTCGAGGACGCGCTCGAACGCACCCGAATCCCCTGAGAATGCCCGTGCGCGCTGAGGCCTCGAAGGCGAGCTGGCGCGGCGGCGCGCTCGCCGCGCTCTGCGTCGCCACCATGATCACGCTCTATCTCGGGTTCAGCGGCGCGGCGGGCCTGCGGGCGATCGAGACCCAAGCGCTCGACTGGCGTTTCCAGTGGCGCGGGCCGATTGCGCCGGGGCCCGAGACCGTGCTGGTGATGGTCGACGACGCGAGCATCGCCGCGCTCGGCGGCTGGCCCTTCTCGCGCCGCTACGTTGCCGATGCGGTCCGCTCCCTGGCGTCCAAGGGCGCGCGCGTCATCGCCCTCGACTTCCTCTTCGCCGCACGCGTCGCGCCCATCCCGCCTGAAAGCCTGGCGCGGCTCCGCGCGGTACAGGACCTCGACCTCCTCGGCGAGGGGAAGGCCGCGGCCGAGATCGACCGCTTCCTGGATGCGAACGATCCGGACACCGCCCTGGCCCAGGCGATGGCGGCAGCGGGCAACGTCATCGTGGCTTACGCCTTTGCCTTCGACGATGCGACGGCGCGCAGCCGCTTGCCGCCGGACCCGGTCGCCGAGGCGGCCTATGGCGTGGTTCACCGACCCTCGGGCAGGACGCCGGCCCGCGGGCTGCGGCCGCAAGGCCTCGTGCTGCCGCCGCGCGCGCTGCTGCAATCGGGCCTGCCGGCCCATGTCTCGGTGCTGCTCGACGAGGACGGCAGCCTGCGGCGCGAGCACCCGGCCGTCGCCTACCGGGACCGCTATTACCCGTCTCTGCCGATCGTCGCCGTGCAGCGCTTCCTCGGGCTGGACCGAGACGAGGTGGTCCTGCGCGTCGGGGAGGGCATCAAGATCGGCAGACTGCCGGTTCCGACCGATGCCGCCATGAGCTTGCCGGTCAATCACTACGGCCCGGCCGGCAGCTTTCCGACCTACGCCTTCATCGACGTGATTGCGGGCGATCTGCCGGCGGAGGCCTTCGCCGGCAAGATCGTCTTGATCGGCGCCTCCGCGCTCGGTGTCGGCGATACCTTCGTCGCGCCCTTCACGGCGACCTTGCCCGGGGTGGAGCACTACGCGGCCGTGGTCGACAACATCCTGCATCAGCGCTTCCTGCTGCATCAGGACTGGACCATCGCGCTCGACATCCTGGCGATCGCGCTCTTCGGAGCGATCGCAGCCGTCTTGACGATTGTCCTGCCGCCCGCGCTGGCTGCGCTTGGCGCCACGGTCCTGCTGTTGGCCTGGGTCGGACTCAACTTCTCGCTTTTCGCCGAAGCCGGTCTGATCTTGAACCTCGTCTTTCCGGCGGCCACGATTCTGCTCGGCTACAGCGCCTTCGCGCTGCGCCGGGTGCTCGGCGAGCAAAGCCTGCGTCACGACGCCGAGCGCCAGAAACACAATCTCAGCCGCTACGTGCCCAGCGCCGTCGCCGCCTCCCTGGCCGACAGCGACCAGCCGCTGGGCAGCGAGGACCTGCAGCCGGCGGCCGTGCTCTTCGTCGACATCGTCGGCTACACGCGCATGACCGAGATCATGGATCCGAGCCAAGGCATCGCCTTGCTGCGCGATTTCCACCGCCGGGTCGAGCAGGCCGTGCGCCGTCATGGTGGCGTGCTGCATCAGATCGTCGGCGACGGCGCCATGGCGAGCTTCGGCACGCGGCAGCCCGGTCCCGAAGCGGCGGGCCAAGCGCTCGCCTGCGCCCGCGATCTGGCCGCGGCGATCGCCCGCTGGAGCGAGACACGAAGCGCGGCCGGCGAGCCGCCGATCCGCATCGGCGTTGGGCTTCACTACGGACCGGTGCTGGTCGGCGACGTCGGCGGCGAGCAGCAGATGCAGTTCACCCTGATCGGCGATACGGTCAACGTGGCGAGCCGCCTCGAGGCCCTGACGCGGCAACACGATGCCATCGTCGTCGCCTCCGACAGCCTGGTCGCCGCCGCCCGCGCGGCCGGCGAAACGGCGCTTCTCGAAGGCTTCGAGCGGCTGCCCGCACAGGCGATCCGTGGACGCGAGGGGCTTGTCGCGGCCTGGGCCTGGCGCGGTCTACCGGCCGACGCCGCCTCGGGGACGGCGGCCTGAATCCGGACGGGCCAAAGACCTGCGCGTCGCCTACCAAGATGCTAGTCTCCGGTCCAGCCGAAGCTCCCAGCGCCGGACGGAATTGCAGCCATGGCCGAACGACCGCGTCACCACAAGCCGCTCGACAAGCGTTTCAACGCCGGCATGTCGAGCGAGGCCTACGCCAACCTGCGCGCGCTGGCCGCGGAGTCCGGCCTCGGCAACAACTACGTGCTGACCGTGCTGTTCGAGAACATGGCGCAGACCATCGACCGCGAAGCCTTCGTCCAGGCGGCCGACGCCATGAAGGCGAAGCACTGCCGGGAATAGCATCGCCTCCCCTTGCCCATGGCCAATCCCGAGCTGACCCGTAAGATCCTCGACATCCTGCGCCACGAGCAGGCCGAGGAGGGCTTTCACGTCCGCGAGCAGTGGCTGGCCGACGCCCTCGGCGTGTCGCGCTCGCCGGTGCGCACGGCCCTGAAGCAGCTGGCCCAGCTCGACATCCTGCGGGCCGAGCAGAACCACGGCTATTTCCTGCGCGCCTCGCCCGGCTCGCC
>JAKSDN010000011.1 GCA_022360075.1 Kiloniellales bacterium
CGCCACACGGTCCACCCCTTGCGAGCCGCAGCCGATGCACTGCCAAGCGCCCGATCAGATCGCCGCATACCGACTGGCCCTTTCGGGCAGCGCCGCTGCTCGACGCGATATCGCGGGGACCGGCCAGACAGCGACCGCTCCGATCGTTGTTTGTCCATGCGTATCTAGGTAGTCACAGGGTCTCGTGTGGTTCTGGTGCCGAATTCAGGCCATCGGGATGGGATGTAAAGAGCTTTGACAGTCGGTTCCACTGGCGATTTCCGCCAAGCACCTGATAACAATCAGAAAAATCCGGATACTGACTGAAATTAGCAGTCTTACCGTCGAGAATCTTTACGCATTCGAGCTAAGAGGCTCGGGCTAGACCGATAAGAAGCCCAAACAACACTTGAATTTCAGCTCGTTAAGCTTCTTGGTGCGGTTATTGCTTCGGCGCTTGGTGGAGCTAGTGGAAGGACCTATCCCCATGAAATTGCTTGCCCCATTGAGGACACTTGTGGCCCCCGCCGCGCTGTTGTTTGTTGCCGCCCTCCCGCTGACCCTCTTCGAGAAGCCGGCCCACGCGACCTTCATCTACGATTGGACTGGCACCTGCACATTCGGCTGCACCGGCACCGCTTCCGCGGTTTTGACTTTGGCCCCCTCATACACCCCCGGCACGACCGTTAGCCTAGCCGATTTCGTGAGCTTCACCTTCGACGCCACCGGCCCGGCTGTTTCTATCGCCGCCCCGCCCCTACCGGTCCCATCCGGATCTTTTGTCGGAGATCTGCCCCTGGGCACTGGCTTCGCGCTTTCATCGTTCACCGCCACCGATAATTTAACCTGGGCGTTCACTTCCTTGGCGGATGGGAGTTGGCAAGCTCTCACCCCTTCGGCTGGCGCCACGGGCACGGGTGGCACGTTCGCTTTGCGGGCCGCCGCCGTTCCCGAGCCGGGCACGCTGACACTCTTCACCTTCGCGCTGGGCGCGCTCGTGTTCCTGCGTAAGCGCCGCAGATGGTCAGCCATGGTTGCGAGCGCTGTCGCTTGGCGCTTCCGCTCGCGGTCCTGGTCTCCAACCCGGCGTGCGCCCAACTGCGCCACCGCCTGACGGTGGTCCCAAGCGCGGAGGCGCCGTTCGTCGACGTCTCCCGCTCCCGCTCATAAAGCCGGGACGCCCGTTCGACGAACTTCGACAAGGTGGCCGCAGCCGCCGTCAGGCCATCTCGGCTGATACGGTAGCCGAGAAAGTCGAAGCCCCTTTCGATCCTGCCGACGAAGGTCTTGTCCGGGCGCTTCTCCGGCCACAGCGATCCCAGCGCCGGTCCAACTCGGCGAGAAACAACGCGCCGATCGGCGGGCTTAGGGGGCAGCCGAGCGAGGTGCCCCGCTCGTAATCGAAGAACTGACCACCGCGCTCCGCGGGCCGCCTCAGGTACTGGCCGAGCAGGTTGAGAAGCGAGCGCACCTTCACATGCTCGGCCAATCTGTCCAACAGCAAGACATGCTCAATGGAGGCATAGGAGGACTTCACGTCGGTGCGAAAGACGAAGCGATTGTCGCAGAGACGCGCCGCAGCAGAGGCGCGGTCTCGTGCACCCATCTCGGCTCGCGGTGCCTCACCATCAGCCAGAGCAGCGACTTGACGTCCCAATAGGTCGCATCGATCAGGCCCCGCTCCTGCCTGTCGCGCTTGAAATGCCAATGAACGGCGTTGGGATACTTCGTCCGCGAGTAGCCGCCGACATGGGAGATGTAGGGGCCAACGGCGGCCGCCGCCCGCTCGACGACCGACGCGACCTGCTTGCCCGTGACGCCTTCGGGCAGCGCCACGTAGATGTCGGTCGATCTCTTTTCCACGACCATGTCTACCTCCCGCGATGACGCGTCCGTCCGTCCGTCCCGGTGAAGACGATCGGGCCCGAAAGCACAAGCGCGCCGGCGGCAACGCGCAGACATCGCGCCGGATTCCGGAAGAGCCGCCATACGGTCCACCCCTTGCGAACTACTGGCGATGCACCGCCAAGCGCCCCATCAGATCGCCGCATACCGACTGGGCCCATTCGGGCAGCGCCGCCGTTCGACGCGACATCGCGGGGACCGGCCAGACAGCGACCGCTTCGGTCGAGCTTCCGGATCTGAGGGCACTGC
>JAKSDN010000842.1 GCA_022360075.1 Kiloniellales bacterium
ATGGTCAGATAGGCCGCGTGCAGATCAGGCGCCCCGGCCGCCAGCGCGCCGTGATGCGGCAGGAGGAATCCGCGCGACTGGGCCAGCTCCTCCAACCGCTTGCGAAGCTCTTCGGGTGTCGGAAGGGGCACCCCCTTGTTACCCATCCGAAAGGCTCCCATGACCGCCTTGCCCGGCCAAGCCAGCCCAGATTTGGAATGGCTTAGAGGCATCAACCGCACCTTCGCGGATCATGTCCTTCCAGACCTGCGCCGCGGTGACATAGGAGGGCACGCTTGCCGGGAACATCGTCAGCGAAATCGCCTCGGCGAGTTCCACCTCCGGCACGCCGGCCTCATAGGCCAGCGCCAACTGCCAGCGCAGGCCTTTCCAGTCCCCATTGCAGACCTGGACTGCGCAGGCAGCCAAATGGCAGAGCCTTTCCTCGGCCCCCTCACCGGCCCGCAAAAGCGTGCGTCCCCATTCCGCCCGCGACCCTATGCCCGGCAGATGGCTCGACCAGTGATCCGCGATGAACCGATAGGCCCGAAAGCCGCAGACGGTCGCGCAAAGCGCCAAGCAGGCGCGGACCTCTTCGTCCGTACCGTCGGCCTTTTGGAACTTCTCGATGTGATGGGTGGCGATTTCCTCCTCGGCCGCGATCAGGATCGCAAGCCAGACGAACTCTCGGTCGTGGTGCGGCAGCACGCGATCTTCCAACGCCAGCGCCGTATACAGGGCATCGTAGGCTTCCAAGAGAGCGGGTGCCGTCAGCGCCATCAATCCGTGATGGGGCAGAAGATACCCGCGCTTGGCCTTGAGGGAGGCCAGCCGATTTTCGAGTTCCGTTTCGTTCATGCTGCCTCCCTCCGCGATCCCGAAGGCAAGTCTTCACGGATGAAGTCCGCCGCGCGGGAACCGATCAACATTGTCGGCGCGTGGGTGTTGCAGCTCGTCATGGCCGGCATGGCCGATGCGTCCGCAATCCTAAGCCGTTCCACGCCATGGACGCTCAGGCGCCCGTCGCAGACTGCCATGGCATCGCTGCCCATCTTGCAGGTCCCGACCGGATGAAACACCGTGTCGGCGCTCGCTCGAATCCAGCTGTCCAGATCCGCATCGCTGGTGACATGGGCACCCGGTCCGCATTCCTCCCCTCGCCAAGGATCGAAGGCCGGTTGCGCAAAGATCTCCCGCAGTCTCTTGACCCCTTCGCGCAGAACCACGATGTCGCGCTCTTCGGTCAGGTAATTGCCCGTGATCGCCGGCGCCGCGAGCGGGTCGGCCGATTTCAGAGTGATTTCGCCCCGGCTTTCCGGCCGCATCTGATAGATGTTCGCGAAGAACCCGTGTCCTCGATCGCCGGTCTTGGTGGCAAAGGGCAAGCGTACCGTCGCCGTCGAGCGGCCTGGCAGGAAATGC
>JAKSDN010000319.1 GCA_022360075.1 Kiloniellales bacterium
TATCGCCTCGACAACAGGAATCATGAACGAGATTGCGCGCAACGAGGATCTACGGTTGTCAGCCGTGGCGAAACGGTTCGAAAAGCTCGCCCAAACCCCGGGGCCGAAGGCTGGCAAACTCTGCGAGGCGATATTGTCGACTGTGGAAGCCGGCTATTGGCGCCCCGGCGACCGTCTACCGTCTGAGCAAGACCTAGCGAAAATATTTCCCATCAGCCTCGGCACCATCCAGTCGGCCCTGCGGCAGCTGGCGCAACAAGGCGTTCTCGTGCGCCGACGAGGCGACGGAAGCCGCTTTGTCGATGTCAGTGATACGGGAAAGACCGACTGGCATGTCCGGTTCCTGGCCGATGATCACAAGACACTTCTGCCCATCGAGTTCGATGCTCTGACCATCGAAGAAATCGCGGATCCGGGAGGTTGGTCGGACTTTCTCGGGCCTGCCCCCGGCTATGTGCGGATCACGCGTGTGTTGTCGGTCGGCGACGAGTTCAAAGTGTTCAATCAGTTCTATCTGGATGGTCGGCGGTTTCGACCACTGATCGATCTGACGCCGAGCAAGCTGAATAATCTCACATTGCGCCACGTGCTGCATGATCGCTTCAATGCTCCGACGCTCGGCACCTCGCAAAACATCCGTTTTGCCGAGATCAACGATCCGACGGCAACGCTCATCGGCGTGCCGCAGGGGACGACCGGGATCGCCATAGAGGTCTTCGCATATTCCTACCGAGATGAGCCGATTTCCTATCAGGAGTTTCTCGTTCCCCCAAACCGGCGGACGATCAATATACCGACGACCTGACCGTCGGCGGTCCAAGCGCGGCATCACGGATCAGGACGAAGCGGCTCTCCGTCGGGCGGCGGCCCTTGAAACAAAAAGGCGTCTCGCGCCTGTTGCCCTTACCGCCGAGCGCGGCATCGGAGCAGATTGAAGCGCCAGCGTTCAAAGGGGTCGTGAGCCCAACCCGCCGTGACCAGACTCCGCCTAGCTACTTCACCGCCCCGAGACTCAGCCCGTCGACGAACCAGCGCTGGGCGCAGAGGAAAGCGATCCCGAGGGGTGCGACGATCAGCGTCGCGCCGGCCATGAGCGGTCCGTAGTCGGAGCCCGCCTCCTCGTTCTTGAAGGCCATGACCCCGAGCGGGGGCGGCATCAGTTCTTCCGAGCGCACCGCGATGAGGGGCCAGAACAGGTCGTTCCAGTGCGCCACCACGGAGAAGATGGCGAAGGCCACCACCGCGGGCCAGGCGAGCGGCACCATCACCCGCCAGACGATGCTGGTCTCGGAGAGGCCGTCCAGGCGCGCCGCGTGCACCAGGTCGTCGGGCACGGCCTTGAAGAACTGACGGAACAGGAAGATGCCGAAGGGCGAGACGATGAAGGGAAAGATCAGGGCCGCGTAGGTATCGAGGATGCCGATCTGATAGGCCAGGATGAACAGGGGTAGCGCCAGGACCTGATGGGGGATCAGCAGGCCCACGAGCACGAGGGCGAAGAAGACGTCGCGGCCTCTGAAGCGCAGCTTGGCCAGCGCATAGGCGGCCGGCGCGCAGACCAGGATCTGCAGGACGAGGATGGCGGCGCAGACGATCACGCCGTTCAGCATGAATCGCGGCAAAGGCTGAGCGGTGAGCGCCGTGCCGTAGTTCTCGATGACATGCCATTGGTCTGGCAGCACCGAGAAGGTCGCCTGGAAGATCTCGCCGGGCGACTTGAGCGAGAGGCTCACCATCCAGACGAAGGGCAGAAGCACGAAGACCGAGGTCACGGCGAGCGCGGCATGGCGGAGCACGGCGCCGGACCAGGAGAAGGCGGGATTTCCGGGCCTTCTCATGTGTAGTGCACCCGACGATCCAGGACCCGGGCCTGGAGCAGGGTCAGCGTGACCACGATGAAGAGGAACACGACAGTCACCGCCGCCCCATAGCCGGTGCGCAGGAACTCGAAACTCTCGACATAGAGCGTGTGCAGCAGGACCTCGCTCGCCTTGGCGGGTCCGCCCTGGGTCAGGATCTTGACGGTATCGAAAACCTCGAAGGCCCTAAGCGCGGTGACGATCACGACGAACATCATGACCGGACCCAGCATGGGCA